>NZ_JAXDEO010000009.1:0-131431 GCF_035064975.1 Pseudomonas sp. YuFO20 | reverse complement strand
AAGCCACTGCCGAGCCGCAGCTTACCGGATGGCCGCATAATTGGCCGCTGCCGTGACCCGGGCGATACGGGCATCGGCCTCGGCCTGATCGATGCGTTCTTGCCGAACACTATGGGCGTAGGTGTCCGCCACGGTGACCAGTGCCTGTTCAAGCATCTGCGGATTGTTATCGACCCATTGCACCGCTACCCCGGCGTTGGCCAGGCACATGACAATGCCACGGCCCATGGTGCCCGCGCCGATCACGGCTGCGCGCTGAATATCGAACGGTGTCTGGCTCATGTTCTGTTCTCTTGTTGGCGATCCGAAGACAGCCCTCACCATAGTCAGCCGCTGCGCTTTTTTGAAATTTATTCCTGTGATGAGCAACATTCAGCGGATGGATGCGCCCACACACGGGTTAGAGGTGTGCCTCGGCCCACCCTCGAACCTCGGCATACGGATAATCTTCCAACACCGCAAATCCCGAAATCGTCCGCACTTTGAGCTTGGTAAACAAGGGCACACTGATCCCGCACAGAAACCGCGTCACACGCTCGGCCGACGGCAAACTCCCCGTGTGTTGTTCATGCTTGTGGATAAAATCGCTACACAGCGCCTCGAAATTTTTATCCACAAGCGCAGGCAACTCCGGAGGTGCTGGCAGTCGTGCGACTTGCCCGTGACAAACCGAACAATGCCCACACTGACGGGGCACATTTTCGTCGCCGAAATACTCGGCCAGGCGATAACCCAGGCAGCGATCAGTGGCGAACAAATCGAGCATGGCATGTATCCGCGCAACCTCGGTCTGTTCATGCCGAGTGAAGCCGGCGTGCAGCTCTGCACTCAACTCGGCACTGTCGAAATCGGTTTGCAGCAGGCTGTAGACCTCGGTCATCAGCTTGCTTTCAAGCTCGACCCAGCCCTTTTCCTGGAAATAATCCAGCGCCTTGACCACCCGACTGCGCTCGGCCTGATGCTGTTCGTACAGCGCATCGAAATTCACCGTGGCCCAGGTACGCGCGCGGGGGGACGTCTGGATGATCGCCGCGACGAAATCCCTGCGCTCACCCTCGAAGCGCGCCAGCAATTGCTCGGGCTCCTGCAGATATTTGAACCGGTATTCGGCGTAGTAGGCATAACGCGGAGCGATCAGACCACGAAGCTCCAGCTGAACCAGCAAGGTCTTGAGCGGCAGCTGGCGGATATTGCTCTGGTCCGCCAGTGGCCCCAGCAGAAACTCCCATTGTCCCTCGGGCGCGGCGGCCTGCATCTCGTCGAGCACGTAGCAGATACCGTCCAGTTCAGGCGTGTCGCCATAGACGAAGTTTTCCAGCACGTTGAGGCTGTCACGGTTGGCCAGCACCAGGCAGTCCGATGGCAGCCCGTCACGCCCGGCTCGGCCGATTTCCTGGCTGTAGTTTTCGATCGATTTGGGCAGGTCGAAATGCACGACGTTACGGATATCGCTCTTGTCGATGCCCATGCCGAAAGCGATGATGGCGACGATGCAATTGGACTGCCCGCCCATGAAACGCTTCTGGATGCCTTCACGCTGCTCGTGAGGCAAGCCGGCGTGATAGGCCTCGGCCTGAATGCCATGGCGCTGCAGATGTTCGGCAATGTGCTCGGCGGTTTTCTGCAGGGTGACGTAGACAATGCTCGGCTGGCCGGGTCGCTGGCTCATCCATTCAACCAGGCGTCGACGCTTGTCCTGGCCGCGAACCGGCTCGACCCACAGATTGAGATTCGACCGATAGAAACCGGTGGTCACCACATCGCCAGGTTCGATGGCGAATTTCGCCTGCATATCGGCGATCACTTTCGGGGTCGCGGTGGCGGTCAGCAACAACGCCTGGGGGATATTGAACTGGCGCTGATAGTCCGGAAGCTTGAGGTAATCCGGGCGAAAGTTATGCCCCCATTCGGAGATGCAGTGCGCCTCGTCCACCACCAGCAACGAGATTGGCACCTGCTGCAGGAAATTACGAAAGCGCTCGTTTTTCAAGCGCTCCACGGAGACCATCAGGATTTTCAGTTCGCCGGACTTGGCGCGGGCCATGACATCGCTGGCGTCATCGCGGCTCTGGGCCGAATCGATACTGCCCGCCGCAATGCCGTGGCGTTGCAGGAACGCCAACTGATCCTGCATCAACGCCAGCAAGGGCGAGACCACCAACGTCAGGTGCGGCAGCAATACGGCCGACAGCTGATAGCAAAGGGACTTGCCGGAGCCAGTGGGGAAAATTGCCGCCGCCGATCGCCCCGCCAGCACTGCGCTGATCGTTGCCTCCTGGCCGGGCCGAAACTGCGGATAACCGAAAACCTGTTCCAGGGTGTTGTGCATAAGCTGTCACTCCGTTGACTGCTGCGATGAGCAAAGCCTAGCCGGCGATCGCAGCGAGTCGAGAAAAGGTCGGGGGCAAAAACGATACGGGATGATACAGCGGATGGCTTGGGAGTGCGGCGCCTGGCAAATCGCCTTCGCGGGCAGCGAAATTCGAAATGCCCTACAGCTTCTGCGGCGTCTGTAGTCCCTTTCCTCAATAACCGCGCAAAACCCTACAACACCTGTCGATCTCCGCCGTCTTGTAGCACAACACCACGCCCTTCTATAGTTTCCGGCAAGGCTGAAAAACCGTGTCTGGGCTTACCGGGCGCACTTGCCGATTTCGCACAGGACCCACCTCGATGATCCGCCCCGACCCACTGACCGACCGCTATCGCCCGCTCAAATCCAGCAACAGCGAATCCCCGGTACTGGTGATCGACACCGAGGCCGATCCCCTGGAAATCCTCGACGCCGCCCGCCAGCGCATCCGCGCCGCCAGCGACCTGCTGGAGACCTTGTATTGCCTGTGCTTCAAACAGGCCGACACCCGCGATATCCCTAACATCGTCAATGCGCTGTACCTGCTGACCCAGGACGGCAACGACCTGCTCGACATCGCCCGGCAACGCCTGCCGAAACTGACCGGCTGAAGAACAATAATGGTCGCAACTGAAAAAGCGGAGGTCATTCAGGACCGCCGGCACTGCCAAAAAGTAAGCCAATGGCGTACATTACTGATGATTTTTATTGAAACCTCAATCTTCACTCGTCGAGCCAAAGAATTATTGGATGACGATGCCTACGCGATATTACAGAAGCTGCTGGTGTCGAACCCTTCAGCCGGCGACGTTATCGAAGGGACAGGCGGGATCCGCAAAATGCGGGTCGCAGCGAAGGGACATGGTAAACGAGGCGGAGCTCGAGTGATTTACTATCATTTCATCTCGGCATCGCAAATCGCTTTATTGATGATCTACCCTAAAAATGAACAACAAGATTTGACCGCCGATGAGCGCAAAGCGTTGAAAGCAGTCATTGAACACTGGAGATAACCATGAGCAAATTTTTTGATGAGCTGATGGAAAGCGTACAACAGATGGACGAGATTGTACGGGGTGAGCGGCGACCTTCCCGCGAATTTCAAGTAGTTGCGTTGCACGTCAAAGAAATCCGTAAGGCCACTGGTTTAACTCAAGCCAAATTCGCAGCATTGATCGACGTCCAACTTGGCACTTTGCGAAATTGGGAGCAGGGCCGTCGCGAGCCAACGGGGCCGGCTAAGGCTTTGCTGAAAGCTATTCATAATGACCCTGTCCATGTATTGAATGCATTAGCCATCTGAAGCAACGTTATAGCAAGCTAACGCTCAAACAAAAACAGTCGTATTACGAAAAGGTCAGCCGCTCAAACATCTAGCAAGCTTGCGTTTTGCAGGATTCAACACGTCGCCGGCAGATCTCGAAAAACCACTGTCCACTCGAGAAAAAGCCATCGCCAAGTACATGCAAAATGCTTCGCCGCAATCTGCTCCCGCCCTTCCCATCCTCTCTGACGAACAATAAGATTTGCCCAAGTCAAACCCTGGAAGACCACTTCGTCATCGATGTCGTGGATTACGACAGCTATCGCTATTTCCAGCCTGACGGCTACGATGTATTCCTTAAGCGCAAAGCCAAGGGTCGCGGCGACAAGGTGCCTTTGACCATCGGCATGCTCTACCGGGCCATCAAGGCCCAACGCTGGGACACGGATGAACTTGAAAGCCTGTAGCGTCCCCGGCGAATAACGATAAGGACATTGCGTGGACGTTCTGATGGGCTTGTTGGCCGCCGTGCTGTGGGGCGGCACGGATTTTCTGGTGGGCTTGAACGCCCGCGCGGTTGGCGTCAAACGTGCCGTGTATTTCGGTCAGGCGCTGGGCTTTACCATCATGAGCCTGCTGTTGGTCGCCTTCCCGGTATTCATTCTGCGGTCCTTGGCCGCCCCGCTGGAAACCTGGCTATTCGGCCTCGCCGCCGCCGTGTTGACGGTGTCCGGCGCCTTGGCCTTGTCCAAGGCCTTCGCCCTGGGCAAAGCCTCCATCGTCGCCCCGCTGGTGACATCCTATGGCGTGGTGACCACGCTGTTGTCCTGGGCCGGCGGCGAACACATCAGCCTGATCCAGTTGCTGTGCATCGGCCTTTGTGTGCTCGGTGTGGTTCTGTCCAGCATTCACTCCGACCCGAAGGTACCCCACACCACACAAGCCAGCAGTTCCATCGCCTACGCGTTGCTGGCGGCAGTGTTCTACGGCACCAGTTTCTGGCTGCAAGGCCGCTTCGTCCTGCAGACACTCGGGCCGGTAACGATGCTCTGGCTCGCGTATCTGGTGGGCCTGATGGTGCTGGTGGTGATCGTGGTAAGGATCGACGACGGCTTGAAAATTCCGCCGCTGAAAAACTGCGTGACGCTGACCGGCGCAAGCCTGATGACCTCGGCGGGTTTTCGTCATTCGCCTGGGGCGCAGTGGCCGGGTCGGTTTCGGTGGTGACGGTGATCAGCACGTTGTCGGGGGGGATAGCGGCTATTCTGGGGTATGTGTTTTTCAAGGAACGGCTGGGGAAGGTGCAGGTACTGGGGGTAGTACTGGTGTTGGTCGGCGCGTTTGTCTTGCACCTGAAAACCTGAAACGTCGCCCACAAAAAAAGCCGCCCCGAAGGGCGGCTTTTTCATTGCATCAAACCAACACTTACAACTGAGGACCGGCAGCCTTGATCGCATCGCTCACTTCGAACTTCTTGAAGTTCTCGATGAACAGGCCGGCCAGTGCTTTGGCGGCTTCGTCGTAGGCGGCTTTGTCGGCCCAGGTATTGCGTGGGTTCAGCAGGCCAGTCTCAACGCCCGGTACGGCCAGTGGCACGTCGAGGTTGATGGTGTCCAGGTGCTCGGTTTCGGTACCGATCAGCGCGCCGCTCTGGATCGCTGCGATCACCGCACGGGTGGTCGGGATGTTGAAGCGCTTGCCGACGCCGTAGCCACCACCGGTCCAACCAGTGTTGACCAGGTAAACCTTGGAACCGAAGCCGCGGATGCGCTTGATCAGCAGCTCTGCGTATTCGCCAGCTGGACGCGGGAAGAACGGTGCGCCGAAGCAGGTGGAGAAGGTCGACTTGATGCCGCTGCCCGAACCCATTTCGGTCGAGCCCACCAGAGCGGTGTAGCCGGACAGGAAGTGGTAGGCCGCTTGCTCTTCGTTGAGGATCGACACTGGCGGCAGTACGCCGGTCAGGTCGCAGGTCAGGAAGATCACAGCGTTCGGCTCGCCACCGAGGTTCTTCTCGGAACGCTTGGCAACGTGCTCCAGCGGGTAGGCGGCACGGCTGTTCTGGGTCAGGCTGACATCGGCGTAGTCGGCGTGCTTGGCATCGTCGATAACGACGTTTTCCAGGACCGCGCCGTGCTTGATGGCTTTCCAGATGACCGGCTCGTTCTTCTCGGACAAGTCGATGCACTTGGCATAGCAACCGCCTTCGATGTTGAACACCACGCCCTCGCCCCAGCCGTGTTCGTCGTCACCGATCAGGTAACGGCTTTCGTCGGCGGACAGGGTGGTTTTACCAGTGCCGGACAGACCGAAGAACAGGGTCACGTCGCCTTCTTCGCCGATGTTGGCAGCGCAGTGCATTGGCAGCACGTCGGCGGCCGGCAGCAGGAAGTTCTGCACCGAGAACATGGCTTTCTTCATTTCACCGGCGTAGCGCATGCCAGCGATCAGCACTTTCTTCTGCGCGAAGTTGAGGATCACGCAACCGTCGGAGTTGGTGCCGTCACGCTCTGGAACACATTCGAAGTTGGCAACGTTGAGCACTTGCCACTCTTCACGACCAGCCGGGTTGTACTGGGCCGGGTTGATGAACAGGCAACGGCCAAACAGGTTCTGCCAGGCAGTCTGAGTGGTCATCTTCACGGCCAGGTAGTGATCTTCGGCCGCGCCTACATGCACGTGGGAAACGAAGTGCTCTTGCGCGTTGTTGAACGCCTCGACGCGATCCCACAGGGCATCGAACTTGTCGGCCGGGAACTTGCGGTTGATCGGGCCCCAGGCGATGGCGGCCGAGGTGGACGGCTCTTCAACGATGAAACGATCGACTGGCGAACGGCCGGTACGGTGACCGGTGCGAACAACCAGTGCGCCGGTATCGGCAAGCTCGCCTTCACCGCGGTTGAGGGCTTCTTTAACCAGATCATCAACACTCAGATCGGTGTACACGGCGTTATTGGCTTGCGTCATGAGGTTCCCCGTCGGCCAGTGGCCGAGTGCTCCAAACGTTTTGTAGTAGAAAGTCGTGCACTACTACCGCGAAAAAAGTGGGCCGGATTATGCCAGAAAAGCCCAAAAAGAGTAGGGCCCTCCCGTCGTAACGGCGCTATTACGCCACTTTCCAGTGAATTTACCTGCGCTGAACCGTTTTAGTGCCGGGTATCTGACGGCGTCTCGACACCCGCTCCGGCGAACAATTGGGTGACATCGGCGGCGTCGAACAGGTACTGCTGGTTGCAGAACTGGCAATCGATCTCGATTTTTCCACCGTGTTCGACCACCAGGTTTTGCGCGTCTTCCATACCCAGACTGACCAACGCATTGGCCGAACGTTCGCGCGAGCAGCTGCAACGGAAGCGCAGTTTCTGCACATCGAACAAACGCACCTGCTCTTCGTGATAGAGACGATGGAGCACGGTTTCGTTGTCCAGACCCAGCAGCTCATCGGCCGTCAGGGTGGTCGCCAGCGCAGTGAGGTGTTGCCAGCTGGCGGCGCGCTCTTCTTCGTCTTTCAGGCGATCGGCGGGCAGTTGCTGCAGCAACAGGCCACGGGCGCGGCGGCCATCGGCGCAGAGCTTGATGCGCGTACCGATCTGCTGGGACATGACGAAGTAGTTGGTGAAGCAGTCGGACAAGGTTTCACCGTCCAGATCGACGACGCCCTGGTAGCGCTGGCCTTGCTTCGGATCGATGGTCAACGTCAGCGAACCATCCGGCATCAAGTCGGCCAGGGTGGCATCGGGGGCGATCCGGTCCGCTTCGTAACGGGCCAGGCCACGGATGTCGCGCTCACTGGAGCACTCGATCATCAGCAGCGGAATCGGGCCTTCGGAGCGGGCCTGAAGAATCAGCAGGCCATCGAACTTCAAGGTGCCGACCAGCAACGCCGCAGCCGCCATCAGCTCGCCGAGCAGTTGCGCAACCGGCTCCGGATAGGCGTGCTTGGCCAGGACTTCAGCGTAGCTGAGCTCCAGCGAAACCATCTCGCCGCGGGTGTCGCTGTCATCGAAGATGAAGCGTTGGGTGAAGTCGTTATCCGGTAAGTCGGTCATAAGTCTGGTATCTGAATAGGTGACAAAAGTGTTTACAGAACGAGGTTACGCCTTGGCTATAGCGTATGGCTGCCTGGTTATGGCCTGCAGGCCAGTGGCTGTGCGCGCTTTACGACGAATGGCACAAACACGGCAGACTAATTACCTCATATGGCTACGTACAGGCGCAATTACAAGTCCTGGCCTGATTGGCGCGATCGGTGGCTCCGGTCAATCACTCGTTGCTGCTGCCGCGAAACTTGAACAGATCGCGCCGCTGTTTCTTGCTCGGCTTGCCATCGGTACTCACGCCCAAGGCACCCGCCTTGCGCTCGGCCGCGGCATTCTCGCGCTTGGCGATGCTGGCTTCGGTCTCGGCATACAGCGTCTGTGCTTCGGGCGCACCACGGCGCACGATCGACAACGCCTGGACCACCACCGTGCGCTCCTCGAAACCGGTACGGATCACGAATTCGTCGCCAATACGCGGCTCCTTGCCCGGTTTGCAGCGCTCGCCCCGGCAGTGCACCTTGCCGCTTTCGATCGCCGCCTTGGCCAAGGCGCGGGTTTTATAGAACCGCGCTGCCCACAGCCATTTATCGAGCCGGACTTTGTCATCCTCTTCGTTTTTTTGTGCCATGGAATTTCCTCATCCTGAAATATTGATGAACTGTACTACCGTTTCCTCGTACCAAGAATTAAGCCGTCTCGGATTACAATGCAGTCATTCCAGAACCGCCTCGCGGGGCTGGAAATCCGGGCCGTAGATATCTGTCGCCTTTTAACCATTATTCTGCGTGAATACCGCGAATTCTGCCGCTTGCGGCCAGAGCGGTTTCTACCGGTTGAGCAAATTTGAAGACATTTGACCATTTGACCGTTGTCGGTCTGCGCGAGTGGGTGGCGCTCCCGGATTTGGGAGTCGCGGGCCTTCGGGCAAAAATCGACACCGGCGCCAGCACCTCCAGCCTGCATGCCACCGACATCGAAACATTCGAACGCGACGGCGAGCAATGGGTGCGCTTTACCGCGCACCTGGGCACGGTGGTGCAGTTGCGTCACCGCCGCTGCGAAGCACCCCTGGTGACGAGAAAAACCATTAAAAGCTCCAACGGTCATGCGCAGGTTCGATACGTGATCAGCACCACCCTGGCCCTCGGCGACCGGGTCTGGCGGGTCGAGTTCACGCTCGCCTGCCGCAAATCCATGCGTTATCGCCTGTTGCTCGGCTCCAAAGCCCTGATTGATGGCCAGCTGGTCGTCAATCCGGGCATCAAATATGTACAAGACAAGCCGGTGTTCCCGGTATCTACCTCTTCCACAGGTGTTGCATGAAGATCGCTGTGCTGTCGCGGAACCCGCGTCTGTATTCCACCCGCCGCCTGGTCGAAGCCGGTACCGAACGCGGCCATGAAATGGTGGTGGTCGATACCCTGCGCGCCTACATGAACATTGCCAGTCACAAGCCGCAGATCCACTACCGCGGCAAGCCGCTGGAAGGCTTCGACGCGGTGATCCCGAGGATCGGTGCGTCGGTCACCTTTTATGGCTGCGCGGTGTTGCGCCAGTTCGAAATGATGGGGGTGTTTCCCCTCAACGAATCGGTGGCCATTGCGCGCTCGCGGGACAAGCTGCGTTCGCTGCAATTGCTGTCACGCCGGGGCATCGGTTTGCCGGTCACCGGCTTTGCCCACTCGCCGGACGATATTCCCGACCTGATCGCAATGGTCAACGGTGCCCCCCTGGTGATCAAGGTGTTGGAAGGCACCCAGGGTATCGGCGTGGTGCTGTGCGAAACCGCCACGGCGGCGGAGTCGGTGATCGAGGCATTCATGGGCCTCAAGCAGAACATCATGGTCCAGGAGTACATCAAGGAGGCCGGCGGCGCCGACATTCGCTGCTTCGTGGTGGGCGACAAAGTCATTGCAGCCATGAAGCGCCAGGCCAAACCCGGGGAATTCCGCTCCAACCTGCATCGCGGTGGCAGCGCCAGCTTGATCAAGATTACCCCGGAAGAACGCATGACCGCTTTGCGCGCGGCGAAGGTCATGGGACTGGCCGTGGCGGGGGTGGATATCCTGCGTTCCAATCATGGGCCTCTGGTGATGGAGGTGAACTCGTCGCCGGGGCTTGAAGGGATCGAGACCACCACCGGCAAGAACGTGGCGGGGATCATCATTGAGCATCTTGAGAAGAATGGTGGGCCGAATATGACTCGGACCAAAGGGAAGGGTTAAACGCCGAATCTTTTGGTGGCAAGGAAGCCGCCTTCGCGGGCAAGCCCGCTCCCACAGTGATCTTCAGTGGACATGAAATTTGCGTTCAACACGATCATTGTGGGAGCGGGCTTGCTCGCGAAGGGGCCATCAGCTCCACTGAAAAATCGGGTTTTAAACAGCGTCCCGCGGCAACATCAGCCCCAACGGCAAGCGCACCCGCGCTTCCAGGCCGCCCCCCGAACGGTTGCGCAACTCAACATTGCCACCATGCATCGAAGCGATCCGCTTCACGATCGCCAGTCCCAAACCAGTACCCTTGCCGCCCCGAGCGCGGTCACCCCGGGTGAACGGGTTGAAAATGGCTTCCAGCTCGGATGGATCTATCCCGGCGCCACGGTCCATGACGCTCAGGACGACATAAGGCGCACTGGTATCCCCGGACACATAGGCCGCCACCTCGACCCCGCTGCCTGCATGATTCAAGGCGTTGCCAATCAGGTTGTTCAACAGCCGCTTCATCGACACCCGCCGCAACGGGAACGGCTGGATCGGCTCCAGGCGCAGTTGTACTTTCTCTTCGTTCTGGTTGTACGGTGCGGCGACCTCGCGGACGAGATCGCTCAGGTCCACCTCCTCCACCGACTCGTCACGACCATCGCGAATGAACGCCAGGAACTGATCGAGAATGGCGTCCATGTCCTCGATATCGCGCACCATGGCGTCCGTCAGGTCGTTATGGTCACCCATCAGCTCCAGAGACAGGCGCAACCGGGTCAACGGCGTGCGCAGGTCATGGGAAACCCCGGCCAGCATCAGTTCGCGCTCGCGACCGGCCTGCTCGACGTCTTCGGCCATCTGGTTGAAGGCGCGATAGACCTCGGTCATTTCACTGGGCGTATCACTGATCGGCAGGCGCACGCTGCGCCCCTGGCCGAGTTGCCGCGCGGCATACACCAGGCGTTTGAGGGGCTGATTGAGCTGGCTGACGAAGATCCACGCCGAGGCCGTGGAAAGCAGGCCGATGGCGAGGAACCAGCCGAGCACATTCCAGATTTTCTGGCCACGCAACGGATGCGGATACAGCGGCACTTTCAGCCAGCCATCGCCCAGGCTGGGCGCCCGAACCCACAGCGCCGGTGGCGAGTGCATGCGCAAGCGCACCTCGGTATCGGCCCCCAGTTCGTCTTGCATCTGCCGCTGATAGATCTCGCTGTAGGGCCAGTGTTGTTCGCCCTCCGGCACACCGGCGCCCACCACCCGGATCAGGGTTGCAGCATCGGCGATCTTTTCGCGATTTTCTTCATCGGCGGCCCAGTAGGCGCGCAGCGTCAGGGCGACGCCATGGCTGTACTGGCGGTCCACCAGCACGTCTTCGTTCATCAGCAGATAAACCAGGGTCAGCGCCTTGGAAAACAGCACGACGATCAGCACCAGCCAAAGGGTGCGGGAGAAGAAACTCTGGGGGAACCAAACCGGGGTTTTCATGGGTAACCGTTAAACACGTGCAGGAGCGAGCGATGCTCGCACATTGCCGGTCGCGAGTCTGCGGGCAAGGCCATCTTGCCCGTTGCCCGCACAAACCCGCGCCTACAAATCGTCGATCACTTGGTGGCGGCGCCATCCGGAACGAACACGTAACCCACACCCCAGACGGTCTGGATGTAGCGGGGCTTGGACGGATCGGGTTCGATCATCCGGCGCAGGCGGGAAATCTGCACGTCGATGGAGCGCTCCAGGGCATCCCACTCACGCCCACGGGCCAGGTTCATCAGCTTGTCGCGGGTCAATGGCTGGCGGGCATTCATCACCAATGCCTTGAGCACCGCGAATTCGCCGGTGGTGAGCATGTGCACTTCTTCACCACGCTTGAGTTCGCGGGTGGCCAGGGACAGCTCGTAGTCACCGAAGGTCACGCTTTCGTCTTCGCTGCCCGGCGCGCCCGGCACCGGAGCCGACTGACGACGCAGGACGGCTTTTACGCGGGCCATCAGCTCGTCCGGGTTGAACGGCTTGGCCAGGTAATCGTCGGCGCCCAGTTCCAGGCCCTTGATCCGGCTCAGCTCATCGCCCTTGGCGGTCAGCATGATGATCGGGATTTGATTGTTCGCGCCGCGCAGGCGGCGGCAGGCGGTCAGGCCGTCTTCGCCGGGCAACATCAGGTCGAGGACGACCAGGTTGAACACTTCGCGCGCCAGCAGGCGATCCATTTGCTCAGTGTTCGGTACGGCGCGGGCGCGGTAGCCCTTGCTGACGAAAAAACGTTCCAACAGGCTGCTCAGCCCTGGATCGTCGTCAACGATAAGAATTTTTTCGCCTTCAGCAGTTTGTGCAGTGCTGCTCATTGGATGCTCCTTTGATCTCGGCGCGCATTATGGCGTAGCTGCCGTTATACGCACCGTGTGCATTGTTAGCAGATTTTTCCTTTATCGCCAGAAATCCGGGGATTATGCCTACAACCTGCGATGTCCCCGAAGGACGCAACGCTGGTTATAATGCGCGGCCTTTTGTGTCAGGCAACGTCTGATCGTTACGCCGGCCAGCTGCTTTTTATTTTCATGGCGCCGGCAGTAATTGTTCGATTTCACGGGTCAACGGGATACCTTTGATCCAGGTAGCGGCGCAGGCCAGGCCGCTCAACCAGACTCGCCAGGCCTTTATCTGCGCGCCTGCGAGCCTGCTTTCACAATTTGTCAGGTGGTTTTATGGACAGCATCAACAGCCGCATCGCCGAGGAACTCGGCGTACGCCCACAACAGGTCGAAGCGGCCGTCGCGCTACTCGATGAAGGCTCCACGGTGCCCTTCATCGCCCGTTACCGGAAAGAAGTGACCGGCAGCCTCGATGACACCCAGCTGCGTCATCTGGAAGAGCGTCTGCGCTACCTGCGAGAACTCGACGAACGGCGCATCAGCATCCTTGCCAGCATCCAGGAGCAAGGCAAGCTGACCCCGCAACTCGAACGCGACATCAAGCTCGCCGACACCAAGACCCGTCTCGAAGACCTTTACCTGCCGTACAAGCAGAAGCGCCGCACCAAGGGCCAGATCGCCCTGGAAGCCGGTCTCGGCGAATTGGCTGACGGTCTGTTCAACGACCCGACCCTGAGCCCGGAAACCGAAGCCTCGCGCTTCATCGACGCCGAAAAAGGCGTGGCCGACGTGAAGGCAGCCCTCGAAGGCGCCAAGTACATCCTCATGGAGCGCTTCGCCGAAGACGCAGGCTTGCTCGACAAGCTGCGCAGCTACCTGAAGCAGGAAGCCACCCTCAGTGCCCGCGTGATCGCTGGCAAGGAAGAGGAAGGCGCCAAGTTCCGCGACTACTTCGAACACGACGAACCGCTGAAAAGCATGCCGTCGCACCGCGCCCTGGCGATTTTCCGTGGCCGTAACGAAGGCATCCTCAGCTCCGCGCTGAAGGTCGGCGACGAAATGCCGGGCACCATGCACCCGTGCGAGGGCATGATCGGCCAGCAGTTCGGCATCCAGAACCAGAACCGCGCCGCCGACAAATGGCTGGGCGAAGTGGTGCGCTGGACCTGGAAGGTCAAGCTCTACACCCACCTGGAAACCGACCTGCTGGGCGAGCTGCGCGACGGCGCGGAAACCGAGGCGATCAACGTGTTCGCCCACAACCTGCACGACTTGCTGCTGTCGGCCCCGGCCGGCCCGCGCGCAACCCTGGGACTCGACCCGGGCCTGCGTACCGGCTGCAAGGTTGCGGTGGTCGACTCCACCGGCAAGCTGCTCGATCACGCCACGGTTTACCCGCACGTGCCGCACAACAAGTGGGACCAGACCATCGCGATTCTTGCCGCCCTGTGCGCCAAGCACTCCGTGGACCTGATCGCCATCGGCAACGGCACCGCCAGCCGTGAGACCGACAAGCTGGCCGCCGAGCTGATCAAGAAATACCCAGCCATGAAGATGACCAAGGTCATGGTTTCCGAGGCGGGCGCTTCGGTGTACTCGGCGTCTGAACTGGCCTCGAAGGAATTCCCGGATCTGGACGTTTCGATCCGTGGTGCCGTTTCGATTGCCCGCCGCCTGCAAGACCCGCTGGCGGAGCTTGTGAAGATCGATCCGAAATCCATCGGGGTCGGCCAGTACCAGCACGATGTGTCGCAGCTGAAACTGGCCCGTGGCCTGGATGCCGTGGTCGAAGACTGCGTGAACGCCGTGGGCGTCGACGTCAACACCGCCTCCGTGGCGCTGCTGGCGCGGATCTCCGGCCTCAACGCGACCCTGGCGCAGAACATCGTCAGCCACCGCGACGAGCACGGCGCATTCAAGACCCGCGCGGCGCTGAAGAAAGTCGCGCGCCTGGGCGAAAAAACCTTCGAGCAGGCCGCTGGCTTCCTGCGCGTCATGAACGGCGAAAACCCGCTGGATTCGTCCGCCGTGCACCCGGAAGCCTATCCGCTGGTACAGCGCATCGCCGCCGAGACCGACCGCGATATCCGCTCGCTGATCGGCGATGCCGCGTTCCTCAAGCGCCTCGATCCGAAGAAGTACACCGATGAAACCTTCGGCCTGCCGACGGTCACCGACATCCTGCAAGAGCTTGAAAAACCTGGCCGCGACCCGCGTCCCGAGTTCAAGACCGCCGAGTTCCAGGAAGGCGTCGAAGACCTCAAGGACCTGCAGCCGGGCATGATTCTCGAAGGCGTGGTCACCAACGTGACCAACTTCGGCGCATTCGTCGATATCGGCGTGCATCAGGACGGTTTGGTGCACATCTCCGCACTTTCGGAGAAGTTCATCAAGGATCCACGGGAAGCGGTCAAGGCCGGTGATGTGGTCAAGGTCAAGGTCATGGAAGTCGACATCCCGCGTAAACGCGTGGGCCTGTCGATGCGCATGAGCGACACCCCGGGCGAGAAAATCGACGGCGCCCGTGGTGCGCGTCCGGGTTCGGCGCCACGCCAATCCCAGAACACCGCACCGCGCAAGGAAACCACGGCCGCAGCGCCGAGCAACAACGCCATGGCGTCGCTGTTCGCCAACGCCAAACAGTTGAAGAAGCGCTGATGGACGTCCCTGCCGGGTACACCGAAAGCGCATTTTTCAAGCTGCTGGGCTGCCGTTTGCACAGCCTGGAAACCGGGGTGGCGCAAGTCGCCCTGGTGCTTGAGCCACAACTGCGCAATCGCGCCAACAAGCTGCACGGCGGGGCCTTGTTCAGCCTGGTGGACATTGCCATGGGGCTGGCCTGCTCCAGCACCCACGGCTTTGACCAGCAGAGCGCGACCATCGAGTGCAAGATCAACTACATCCGCGCCGTCGCTGACGGCGAGGTGATGTGCACGGCCCGGGTGATCCACCCGGGTCGGCGCACGCTGGTGGTCGAAGCCGATGTGATGCAAGGCGACAAACTGGTCGCTAAAGCACAAGGCACGTTCGCTGTCCTGTAGCTAGATGTCATCGATTTGAGTTAATTTCGGCGCTGTGACCACAGCGTCGGAATTTCCTGTGGGAGCGCGCTTGCCCGCGAAGGCGGTGTGTCAGGTAATTATCTGTTGGCTGACACAACTTCTTCGCGAGCAAGCCCGCTCCCACATCGATTGCGGCGAGTTCCAAAACCAGGCGAAAACGCCAGTTTTAACTTCACCCTTGTAGACCGTCTTGCCCACCCCCATATTGGGGCGACTGACGCGTGAAGGAATCCAACTTGAGCGAACTTCTCAACCGCCGCCTGGCTCTGCTCGGCGAGCGCGCAAACCTCTCTCTGCTCGAACAGTGCCTTCACGGCATCGAACGTGAATGCCTGCGCGTGACCGATGAAGGTCGCCTGGCGCAAACGCCGCACCCGGAAGAATTGGGTTCCGCGCTGACCAACGAACAGATCACCACCGATTATTCCGAGTCGCTGCTGGAGTTCATCACCCCGGCCCTGCCCGACCCGGCCGATACGCTGGCGAGCCTGGACAGCATTCACCGTTTTGCCTACAGCAAGCTCGGCAACGAGTACCTGTGGAGCCCCTCGATGCCGTGTCCGCTGCCGGCCGAGGAAGATATCCCGATCGCCTACTACGGCACGTCCAATATCGGTCAGCTCAAGTACGTCTATCGCAAGGGTCTGGCCCTGCGCTACGGCAAGACCATGCAGTGCATCGCCGGCATTCACTACAACTTTTCCCTGCCGGAAAAACTCTGGCCGCTGCTCAAGCAGGCCGAAGGCTTTGTCGGCACCGACCGCGACTATCAGTCGTCGGCCTATATCGCGCTGATCCGTAACTTCCGCCGCTACAGCTGGCTGCTGATGTACCTGTTCGGCGCATCCCCTGCGCTGGACGCCGGGTTCCTGCGTGGTCGCTCGCACCAGTTGGAACAGCTGGACCCGGATACCCTGTACTTGCCGTACGCCACCAGCCTGCGCATGAGCGACCTGGGTTACCAGAGCAACGCCCAGGCCGGCCTGACGCCGTGCTACAACGACCTGAACAGCTACACCGACAGCCTGCGCAAAGCGGTGGCGACACCCTATCCGCCTTATGTCGAAGTCGGCACCCATAAGGACGGTGAGTGGGTCCAGCTCAACACCAACATCCTGCAGATCGAGAACGAGTACTACTCCAACATCCGCCCGAAACGCGTGACCTACACCGGCGAGCGGCCGATCCAGGCGTTGGTGGCCCGCGGCATCCAGTACGTCGAAGTGCGCTGCCTGGACATCAACCCCTTCCTGCCGATGGGCATCGACCTCACCGAGTCGCGTTTCCTCGACGCGTTCCTGCTGTACTGCGCGCTGAACGACAGTCCGTTGCTGACCAACACCAGCTGCGGGAATGCGACCTCCAACTTCCTCAGCGTGGTCAAGGAAGGTCGTCGCCCGGGCCTGCAATTGCAACGCGACGGGCAACCGGTCGACCTGAAGGAGTGGGCCGGCCAATTGCTGGAGCGCATTGCCCCGCTGGCCGCGCTGCTGGATCAGAGCCACGGCGGCGATGCCCACAGCAAGGCGCTGGACGCGCAGATGGCCAAGGTCCAGAACCCTGCCCTGACGCCATCGGCCCAGGTACTGGCGGCCATGGCTGAGCACAAGGAAAGCTTTGCCCAGTTCTCCCTGCGCCAGAGCCGGGTCCACGCGGAGTTTTTCCGCAGCGAGCCGTTGCCGGCCGAGCAACAGGCGAAGTTTGAAGAGCGGGCGCGTTCGTCGCTGGCTCAGCAAGCGGAGCTGGAGCAGAACGAAGTCGGTGATTTCGATGTGTTTGTCGGCTCGTACCAGGCAAGCATCCTGGCGATCAGCAATTAATCGAAAATCACGCAAACCCTGTAGGAGCTGGCTCGCCAGCGAAGGCGGTGCAACCGTCACACCGCGCCGCCTGGTTCGCCAGCAAGCCGGCTCCTACAAAGATACCCTTAGAATTTTCCGCTCATAAGCTCATTCGAAAAAGTTATTTATTTTCGGATTCTTATATCATTTAGTCTCCTTTTCACGCCGACTCTCGGTCGCCTGACAAGGAGCTTCCCGATGAAACTGAATTTCCCTCTTCGCTTGCTGGCGGCCGCTTCTCTGGCTGCGGCGAGTCTGTTTGCCCAGGCGGCTGACGTGACCGTCGCTTACCAGACCACGGTAGACCCGGCAAAAGTCGCCCAGGCCGACGGCGCGTATGAAAAAGCCACCAAGGCCGACATCAACTGGCGCAAATTTGATAACGGTGCCGACATCATCGCCGCCATCGCCTCGGGTGACGTGCAGATCGGCTACCTCGGTTCCAGCCCGCTGACAGCCGCCATCACCCGCAAGGTGCCGGTGGAGACCTTCCTGATCGCCACCCAGATCGGCGCCGCCGAAGCCCTGGTGGCCCGCGACGGTTCCGGGATCAAGACCCCGCAGGACCTGATCGGCAAGAAAATCGCCGTACCGTTCGTGTCCACCGGCCACTACAGCCTGCTGGCCGCGCTCAAGCACTGGAACATCGACCCCTCGAAAGTCACCGTGCTCAACCTCGCTCCACCAGCCATCATTGCCGCGTGGAAACGCGGTGACATCGACGCCACTTACGTGTGGGACCCGGCCCTCGGTGTAGCCAAGGAAAACGGCAAAGTGCTGATCACCTCCGGCGAACTGGCCAAGTTCGGTGCGCCGACCTTCGATGCCTGGATCGTGCGCAAGGACTTCGCCGAGAAGCACCCGGAAATCGTCACCGCGTTCGCCAAAGTCACCCTGGATGCCTACGCCGATTACCGCAAGGACCCACAAGCCTGGCTGGCCAATCAAGGCAACGTCGACAAGCTGGTAAAACTCTCCGGTGCCAAGGCCAGCGACATTCCGCTGCTGCTGCAAGGCAACGTCTACCCACTGGCGGCTGACCAGGTGATCACCCTCGGCGCGCCGACCACCAAGGCCATCACCGACACCGCCGCGTTCCTCAAGGAACAAGGCAAGGTCGACGCTGTGCTGCCGGACTACGCGCCGTACGTCAGCGCCAAGTTCATCACGGATTGATCGGGAGTTAATGACGATGGCTTTGCTACAGCTGGAGCGCATCAGCGCACAGTACCCCGGCAGCCCTGCACCAGTGCTGGCGGATATTTCCCTGACCCTCGGCCCCCAGCAGTTGCTGGTGGCCCTCGGTCCGTCCGGCAGTGGCAAGACTTCGCTGTTGAACCTGATTGCCGGTTTCGTCGAGCCCAGCGCCGGGCGCATCACCCTTGACGGCGTGCCGGTCAAAGGGCCGAGCGCCGAACGCGGCGTGGTGTTCCAGGACGACGCCTTGCTGCCCTGGCAGGACGTGCTGGCCAACGTAGGTTTCGGCCTGGAATTGGCCGGCGTTGCCCGGGACCAACGCGAAGTCCGCGCAAGGGAAATGCTTGCGCTGGTGGACCTTTCCGGCTTCGAAAGCCGCCGTATCTGGCAACTCTCGGGCGGCCAGAAGCAACGTGTCGGCCTGGCCCGCGCGCTCGCTGCCGACCCGCGGGTGTTGCTGATGGACGAACCCTTCGGCGCCCTCGACGCCTTCACCCGCGAACAGATGCAGGAGCTGCTGCTGCAAGTCTGGCGGCGCACCGCCAAGCCGGTGTTCCTGATTACCCACGACATTGAAGAAGCGGTGTTCCTCGCCACGGATCTGATTCTGCTGGCGCCGAATCCTGGGCAGATCGTCGAGCGACTGCAGCTGGATTTCGGCCAGCGCTACGCCGCGGGGGAATCGGCCCGGTCGATCAAGTCCGATCCACGCTTTATCGAAACCCGCGAACACGTACTCGCCAAAGTGTTCTCCCAACGCAGCGCCGCCCAGCGGCAGGAGCGCGCATGAGCAGCTACGAAATTCCCGTTGCAGCGGTCAAGCCAGGTTCCACGGTCACGCCCCTGCGCCGCAGTTTGAGCACTCGCTGGATCAGCGTGCTGACCCTGGTCGCGCTCGTTGCCATCTGGTGGGCGGTCACCGCCACTGGAATGATCGAGCCGCTGTTTCTGCCGCCGCCGTCCGCCGTGCTGCAAAAAGGCTGGCTGCTGGTCACCAGCGGCTACATGGATTCGACCTTGTGGCAGCACCTGGGCGCAAGCCTCAGCCGCATCGGCCTGGGCCTCGGCTTCGCGGTGCTGACCGCCGTGCCAGTAGGCATCGCCATCGGTGCCAACCGCATTGCCCGGGGCGTGCTGGATCCTTTGATCGAGTTCTACCGCCCTATTCCTCCGCTGGCTTACCTGCCGCTGATCGTGATCTGGTGCGGCATCGGTGAGTTGTCGAAAGTGCTGCTGATCTACCTGGCGATTTTCGCTCCGATCGCTATCGCGACAGCGACCGGCGTGCGCACGGTAGACCCGGCGAAATTGCGCGCCGCGCAGTCACTGGGTGCGACCCGCGCGCAGTTGATTCGCCATGTGATCCTGCCCAGTGCCTTGCCGGATATCTTGACTGGCGTGCGCATTGGCCTCGGAGTTGGTTGGTCGACACTGGTGGCCGCCGAATTGATCGCCGCCACCAGCGGCCTGGGTTTCATGGTGCAGTCGGCTGCGCAGTTCCTGGTCACCGATGTGGTGGTGCTGGGGATTCTGGTGATCGCGCTGATTGCCTTCGCCATGGAGATGGGCCTGCGCGCCTTGCAACGCAAACTGGTGCCATGGCACGGCCAGGCTCACTGATTTTTAAATGTGGGAGCGGGCTTGCTCGCGAAAGCGGTGTGACAGTCACTTTTTGTTGCCTGACAGTTTGCATTCGCGAGCAAGCCCGCTCCCACAAAAAGCACGCCCCGGATTGAAGAGAACCACCATGAGCCACCTGACCATCGTCCCTCTAAGCTCGGCCCTCGGCGCGCAAATCAGCGGCGTCGACGTCAGCCAGCCGCTGAACCTGGAACAACGCGACGCCATAGAGCAGGCGCTGCTCAAGCATCAGGTGCTGTTCTTCCGTGACCAGCCGATCACGCCGCAGCAGCAGGCGCGATTCGCCGCCAATTTCGGCGACCTGCACATTCATCCGATCTACCCGAACGTGCCGGAACAACCTGAGGTACTGATCCTCGACACCGCCGTCACAGACGTGCGCGACAACGCGATCTGGCACACCGACGTGACCTTCCTGCCAACCCCGGCCATGGGCGCGGTGCTCAGTGCCAAGCTGCTGCCGGAGTTTGGCGGCGATACCCTGTGGGCCAGCGGCATCGCGGCGTATGAAGCCTTGTCGGCGCCGATGAAAACCCTGCTCGAAGGGCTGACCGCCACCCATGACTTCACCCGTTCGTTTCCGCTGGAGCGCTATGGCAACACGCCTGAAGCGCTGGCCCAATGGGAAGAGGCACGGCGCAAGAATCCGCCGCTGTCGCACCCGGTGATCCGCACGCATCCGGTGAGCGGGCGTCGCTCACTGTTCGTCAACGAGGGCTTCACCTCGAAGATCAACGAGCTGTCGGACACCGAGAGCGAGGCGATCCTCAAGTTCCTGTTCGCCCATTCGACCCGGCCGGAATTCACCATTCGCTGGCGCTGGCAGAAAGACGACATCGCGTTCTGGGACAACCGCGTGACCCAGCATTACGCGGTGGATGACTATCGCCCGGCGCGGCGGGTGATGCAGCGGGCGACGGTGTTGGGGGATGTGCCGTTTTTTTTTTAAGATCAAAAGATCGCAGCCTGCGGCAGCTCCTACATGGAAATGCGTTCCCCTGTAGGAGCTGCCGCAGGCTGCGATCTTTTGCTTTACAGCTTACTCAGCCGTAGAAGGCTTCTCCCAAAGATTGATCCCACCCTCCTGGGCAAACCGGTCAATCTCCGCCAGCTCCTCAGCACTGAAACTCAGGTTCTTCAACGCCCCGACGTTCTCGATGATCTGCTCCGGCCGGCTGGCACCGATCAGCGCCGAGGTCACCCGCGGGTCACGCAGGGTCCAGGCCAGCGCCAGTTGCGCCAGGCTCTGGCCACGACGCCTGGCGATCTCGTTGAGTGCACGCACATGCGCAATGTTGGCTTCGGACAAGTGCGAGGCCTGCAACGAACCACCGCCAGGACGGTTGACCCGCGCATCCGCCGGCACGCCGTTGAGGTACTTGTCCGTCAGCAAACCCTGGGCCAGCGGAGTGAAAGCAATGACACCGGTGCCGAGTTCATCGGTGGTGTCCAGCAGGTCCTTTTCCACCCAACGATTAAGCAGGTTGTAAGCCGGTTGGTGAATCAACAGCGGTACTTTCCACTCTTTGAGCAACGCCGCCATTTCACGGGTTTTCACCCCGGAATAAGACGAGATGCCGATGTACAGCGCCTTGCCCTGTTGCACCGCCGTGGCCAGCGCGCTGGCGGTTTCCTCCAGCGGGGTGTCGGGGTCGAAACGGTGGGAGTAGAAAATATCCACGTAGTCCAGGCCCAGGCGCTGCAGGCTCTGGTCGAGACTGGCAAGCACGTACTTGCGCGAGCCGCCGCCCTGACCGTAAGGGCCGGGCCACATGTCCCAACCGGCCTTGCTGGAAATGATCAGCTCGTCGCGGTACTGCTTGAAGTCTTCACGCAGCAAACGGCCGAAATTGATCTCGGCACTGCCGTACGGAGGGCCGTAGTTGTTTGCCAGGTCAAAATGGTTGATCCCAAGGTCGAAAGCCGTGCGCAACAACGCGCGCTGGGTATCGATCGGCGTGCTGTCGCCGAAGTTGTGCCACAGGCCCAGGGACAGCGCCGGCAGTACCAGACCGCTGCGGCCAACGCGGCGGTAGGGGATGGAGTCGTAGCGGTTTTCGGCAGCGGTGTAAGTCATCGAATCCTCTCTTGTCTGTCTTGAATCTGGTCTCGACTGCTTTGCAAGTCGCCCAGCATACGCCCAGACAAACGCCAGAAAACCTGAGACTCGAAAAATGGCTGAAACGTTTCACATTTTTCCATTCAAACGGCCCCCGCAAACACCTCCCCCAACCAATCCACAAACACCCGAACCCGTGGCGACATGTGCCGGTTGTGCGGGCACTGGATCAGGCCCAGTCCGGCGATCGCTGAGGCGACATAAATTTCCGCGGCCGGATTCGGCTTGGGTCAACGGGCAGATTCTGCGGGTGAACGGTGGGTTGGTTTAACTATGCTCAAACCGATATCGGGGTGACCCATTCGCGAGCAAGCCCGCTCCCACATTGATCCCGGTTGCTCACAAGATTAATGTTCAAAGGAGATACCCTGTGGGAGCGGGCTTGCTCGCGAAGGCGGCCGACCAGTCAATACACATCCGGCAGGCAAAACACACCATGCACACCACCATCATCATCACTTTTGGCCTGATCCTGCTCGCCCTGATGCTGTACATCGGCGAAAAGATCGGCTTTCCCCGCCAGGTCCTCGCCTACAGCTTCATCGTGCTGTGGCTGGCCCTGACGCTGATCAATGGCGCGGTGGGCATGGTGCATGCCGGCCAGCCGCTGGGCACGGAACTGGTGGTGGGCAGCGCCGTGTTCGGTATCCCGGTGGCGGCGCTGGTGTTGTTCATGGTGATGACCACCGAGGCCTAGACCCGCTCAACGCACCAGGTGCAAGAACTGCATGTGCCGTTCGTACTGGTCAAGGATGTCGTTGATGATCTGTTCCTTGGTGTATCCCACCAGATCGTAGTTCTGACTGCCCTCGCTCAAATGCACTTCGGCCCGGTAATAGCGCCGGTTGTTGAGTTCCTTGGAGCCCATGCCGCCGCGGGCGAATGACGGCGTAAAGTAGCCGCGCATCTGTACCTGATAGATGAACGGGTGTTCGTCGCCGTGACCGATTTCCAGGCTGACGCTGTCATTGACCGGCTCAGGGTGAGTCACGACCTTCAGGCCCTTTTCGATAAACACCGCCGACACCTCTTCGATGGCCGGGCGTATCGTCGAATCGAGGAAGCGATAGACCTCGTCCCGCGACGGGAAATGCACCGCCTGACTCAAGCGCTGGCGCCAACCACCGCGCCGCGAACCGGACACTGGTGCCAGGGAATGCATCTGCGCAATCTGCTTCTGCGATTCCAGATAAAACGCTTTATGCAGGCCCCACATCATCAACAGCAAAATCAGCGAGAACGGCAGCGAAGTCAGGACCACGGCGGACTTCAACGCATCGATGCTGCCGGAAAACAGCAGCGCACTGGTCACCAGCGCAGTCATTGCGCCCCAGAACACCCGCAGCCATTTCGGCCCGTCTTCATCCGGGTTGCCACCCTTGGCGGACAGCGTCGACAACACCACGGTGCCGGAGTCGGCAGAGGTGACGAAGAACACGAAGCTGATGAACACCGTGACCGCGATCACGGTCTTGCTCCATGGGTAGGTTTCCAGCAGCAGGTAGAGGGTCATCGACGGGTTGTCGATGGCCGACATACCCAGCGCCGTCATGCCGTGGTTGAGCACCTGATCGATGGCGCTGTTGCCGAAGATCGACATCCACGCCAGGGTGAAGCCCAGCGGAATCAGGAGCACGCCGAAGACGAACTCGCGGATGGTGCGGCCACGGGAAATCCGTGCAATGAACAGGCCCACGAACGGCGACCAGGCGATCCACCAGGCCCAGTAGAACACCGTCCAGCCACCCAGCCAGTCGCTAGGCTTGTCGTAGGCGTAGAGGTCGAAACTCTTCATCGGCAAGGCGCCGAGGTAGTCGCCGACGTTCTGGATCAGGGTATTGAGCAGGTGCTGGGTGGGCCCGGCGAACAACACGAACAGCAGCAGCGCACAGGCCAGCAGCATGTTGATGTCGGACATGACCCGCACGCCCTTGTCGACGCCGGACACCGCGACGATGATCGCCGCGCCCATCATCAGCGTGATCAGGCCGACCTGGATCCACTGGGTGTGAGCAATGCCGAACAGGTAGTCCAGGCCCGAGTTGAGGTGCAACACGCCAAAGCCCATGTCGGCACCGAGACCGAACACCGTGGCGATGATGCCAAAGCCGTCCACCGCGTAACCGATGGGGCCATTGATGCGCTTGCCGATCAGCGGGTACAGCGCCGAGCGCAGGGCCAGCGGCAGGTTATGCCGGTAGGCGAAGTAGGCCAGCGCCATGCCGACAAAGGCGAACACGCCCCAACCATGCAGGCCCCAGTGCAGGAACAGGATCTGCATCGCCTGCCGCGCCGCATCCGCCGTGCCGGCCTCGCCCTGGGGCGGTTGCAGCATATGGGTCAGGGGCTCGGACACGCAGAAGAAAAACAGCGTGATGCTGATCCCGGCGGCGAACAGCATGCCGGCCCAGGACAGATAACTGAATTCGGGCTCGTCGTGGTCGGCACCGAGTTTTATCTTGCCGTAGCCCGATAACGCGGTGACCACCACGAAGACCAGATACAAGGTCATCGCCAGCATGTAGTACCAGCCAACCGTGTTGGCCGCCCAGTTTTGCGCCGCCAGCAACCAGGCGCCGGCCTGTTCGGGCATGGCAATGACCACGACGCCGAACAGCAGAATGAAGGTCGCCGCGAAGTAGAACACCGGCGGATTCATGCGGACCAGGCCGCTTGGGGGAATGGACGATGCACTCATTGCAGGTGCACCTCGAAGGGGTCAATCGTGGCTGTAGAAATCGGACTCAGCAAAGGCAAGCCTCCTGTTGTGAGCGGGCAGCGAACCACCGGTTTAACTTGAATGAACGTTCAAGTTAAACATGAATAGGGGGCTAAGGACTAATTCCAGGGCTCGGCGGTCATGCTTTTGTAGGAGCTGCCGTAGGCTGCGATCTTTTGATTTTTGCTTTTGCGGTGCTTCTGAAAAGATCGCAGCCTCGTTGCACGAGACAGCTCCTACAGGGGGTTGCTGACAGCTTCTTACTTCTGAGCCCCGTCATCCAGTTGCAGATTGGCCTGGGTCAGGTTACTGCCCGCTGGCACACTGCGGGTCAGCCAGACATTGCCGCCAATGGTCGAGCCCTTGCCGATGGTGATCCGCCCCAGAATCGTCGCCCCGGCGTAAATCACCACGTCATCCTCGACGATCGGATGCCGCGCCTGGCCCTTCTGCAACTGGCCGTCTTCATCCGCCGGAAAGCGCTTGGCACCCAAGGTTACCGCCTGATAAATCCGCACCCGCTCGCCGATGATCGCGGTCTCGCCGATCACCACACCGGTCCCGTGGTCGATGAAGAAACTGCGGCCAATCTGCGCGCCCGGGTGGATGTCGATACCGGTGGCGGAATGCGCGATTTCCGCGCTGATCCGAGCCAGCAAGGGCAAGCCCGCACGATATAGATGATGAGCCAGGCGATGGTGAATCACCGCCAGAATGCCGGGATAGCACAGCAACACTTCATCGACGCTACGCGCCGCCGGATCGCCGTGATAGGCCGCCAGAACGTCGGTGTCCAACAGGCTGCGCAGCCCAGGCAACGCGAGGGCGAAGTCCTGGATGATCTGAATGGTTTTCGCCTCGACCTCGGTGTCGGCCTGGGCGCTGTGACGGGCGGCATAGCGCAATTCGAGCCGTGCCTGCGCCAGCAACGCATTCAACGCCACATCGAGGGTGTGGCCGACGTAGAAATCCTCACTCTCTTCGCGCAAGTCCACCGGCCCCAGGCGCATCGGGAACAGCGCCCCGCAGAGTGCCTCGAGAATCTCCGCCATGGCGGCCCGTGACGGCAACTCGCGACCACCCTGCTCACCGCTGGCGCGGCCGTTTTGTGCACGCCACTGCTCACGTGCCGTACGCAGTTGGCTAACGATGGTTTGCAACTGCCAATGGCTGGAACGCTCACTCACGGTAAAAACTCCTCACGGGCGGCCGGACAGTCTGGCCGCACTGACGGCGATTACTTTACGGCAAGGCCCGCAAGCAAAATTAAGAACCAATTGTGCTGTCGTAATTACAATTGGCTATAAGCGATTGGCGGTTGCTCCGAGAAAGTGGCGTGCCTATAGTCCAGTGACCTTCCACCGCCAGTACGGACCCATGATCAAACAACAGCTTGCCCGCTTCAACCGTCTAGACCTGCTGGGTCAACCGACCGCCCTGGAAAAACTCGAACGCCTGTCGGCCTGGCTGGGGCGCGACGTCTACGTCAAACGCGATGACCTGACCCCACTGGCGATGGGCGGCAACAAGCTGCGCAAACTCGAATACCTGGCGGCCGATGCCCTGGCCCAGGGCGCAGATACCTTGATCACGGCGGGAGCGCTGCAGTCCAACCATGTACGCCAGACCGCTGCCATTGCGGCCAAGCTGGGTCTGGGCTGCGTGGCCCTGCTGGAAAACCCCCTGGGCACCGACGACGCCAATTATGTCGGCAACGGCAATCGGCTGTTGCTGGATCTGTTCGATGCCAAGGTCGAGCTGGTCGAAAACCTGGATAACGCCGACGAGCAATTGCAATCCCTGGCTGCTCGCCTGCGCAGCAACGGCAAGAAGCCATACCTGGTGCCGATCGGTGGCTCGAATGCGCTGGGCGCCCTGGGTTATGTGAGAGCTGGCCTGGAACTGGCCGAGCAGATCAAGGACACCGGGCTGAATTTTGCCGCCGTCGTCCTCGCCTCGGGCAGCGCCGGAACCCACAGCGGCCTGGCATTGGCGTTGAGCGAAGTATTGCCGGAATTGCCAGTCATCGGCGTCACGGTTTCGCGCAGCGATGAAGACCAGCGGCCAAAGGTCCAGGGCCTGGCCGAGCGTACCGCCGAGTTGCTGGGGGTGACGTTGCCGGAGAGTTTCAAGGTCGAGTTGTGGGACGAGTATTTCTCGCCACGTTACGGCGAGCCCAATGCCGGGACGCTGGCAGCGGTGAAGCTGCTGGCCGGCCAGGAAGGCCTGTTACTGGACCCGGTCTACACTGGCAAGGCCATGGCGGGTTTGTTGAACGGGATCGGACGTTCACGTTTCGATGAGGGCCCGATCATCTTCCTGCACACCGGCGGGGCGCCGGCGTTGTTTGCCTATACGAGCTTCTTGTAAGAACCAAGATCAAAAGATCGCAGCCTTCGGCAGGTCCTACAGGGTACGCCGATCCATGTAGGAGCTGCCGAAGGCTGCGATCTTTCACCAAACAATGCATATTCCTTGAAGAAATAATAAAAATAGAATTTATTATTTTCTAATCTAAAAGCACCATCATATAGTCACGCCGCAGGCGAATTTGCAGCGAGACGCATACGCTGCTTTAGGGCAGGATATCGCAGTCGTCCAAATCCCGAATTTGCCAACTTTCCTTAAGCGTCTTCCATAAGAAAACACAGGGGCTTGTCATGAATTTTTCCGCACTACGTCGAAATCTGCTGGTGGGTTCGCTGGGCCTGGCCCTCAGTGCCGGCCTGATTGGCCAGGCCGTGGCCGGTGAGCAGCTGCAACAAATCAAGGACAAAGGCGTGATCAACGTCGGCCTGGAAGGCACCTACCCACCGTTCAGCTTCGTCGACGCCGACGGCAAACTGACCGGCTTCGAAGTCGAGTTCTCCGAAGCCCTGGCCAAAGAGCTGGGTGTGAAGGTCAAGCTGCAACCGACCAAATGGGACGGCATCCTCGCGGCACTGGAATCCAAGCGCCTGGACGCGGTGATCAACCAGGTGACCATCTCCGAAGAGCGCAAGAAGAAGTATGACTTCTCCGAGCCCTACACCGTTTCCGGGATCCAGGCGCTGGTACTGACCAAGAAAGCCGCCGAACTGAACATCAAGTCCGCGGCCGACCTGGGTGGCAAGAAAGTCGGCGTGGGCCTGGGCACCAACTACGAGCAGTGGGTCAAGGCCAACGTGCCGACCGCTGACGTGCGCACCTATGAAGACGATCCGACCAAGTTCCAGGACCTGCGTGTCGGCCGTATCGACGCCATCCTGATCGACCGTCTGGCCGCGCTGGAATACGCCAAGAAAGCCAAGGACACCACCGCTGCCGGTGAAGCGTTCTCCCGCCAGGAGGCCGGCATTGCCCTGCGCAAAGGCGAGCCTGAACTGCTGGCAGCCGTGAACAAGGCCATCGACAAGCTGCGCGCCGACGGCACGCTGAAAAAGCTTTCGGAAAAATACTTCAGCGCTGACGTCACTCAATAATGGAAGAAGCTTTTCAACTCGCACTGGACTCCCTGCCCTTCCTGCTCAAGGGGGCCTACTACACGGTCATCTTGAGCCTGGGCGGGATGTTCTTCGGCCTGGTGATGGGCTTCGGCCTGGCACTGATGCGCCTGTCGCGCTTCAAGCTGATCAGCTGGATCGCCCGCATCTACGTGTCGTTCTTTCGCGGTACGCCGTTGCTGGTGCAACTGTTCGTGATCTATTACGGCCTGCCGCAATTGGGCATGGAACTCGACCCGCTGCCGGCGGCCCTGATCGGCTTCTCGCTGAACATGGCCGCCTATGCCTGTGAAATCCTGCGTTCGGCGATCAGTTCCATCGAGCGCGGCCAATGGGAAGCTGCCGCCAGTATCGGCATGACCCGCGCGCAAACCCTGCGCCGGGCCATCCTGCCGCAGGCGATGCGCACCGCATTGCCGCCACTGGGCAACAGCTTCATTTCGCTGGTCAAGGACACCGCGCTGGCGGCCACCATCCAGGTGCCGGAGCTGTTCCGCCAAGCACAGCTGATCACCGCCCGTACCTTTGAAGTCTTCACCATGTACCTTGCCGCCG
Organism: Pseudomonas sp. YuFO20; assembly: GCF_035064975.1. NCBI lineage: Bacteria > Pseudomonadati > Pseudomonadota > Gammaproteobacteria > Pseudomonadales > Pseudomonadaceae > Pseudomonas > Pseudomonas sp. YuFO20. The sequence goes on along the minus strand of NZ_JAXDEO010000009.1, from coordinate 102,582 downwards.
CGCTGATCTACTGGGTCCTGGCTACGGTGCTGTCGCACCTGCAGAACCAGCTGGAAGCACGGGTCAACCGGCACGACCAGGAGTCCTGACCCCATGATTGTCGTGGAAAAACTGACAAAGCAGTTCAAGGGTCAAGTGGTGCTCAACGGCATCGATCTGCAAGTGAAGGAAGGCGAGGTGGTGGCGATCATCGGGCCAAGCGGCTCGGGCAAGACCACCTTCCTGCGCTGCCTGAACTTCCTCGAAGAACCCACCAGCGGCCGGATCAAGGTCGGCGACATCGAGATCGATACCAGCCGCCCGCTTAACCAGCAACAGAGCCTGGTGCGCCGTTTGCGCCAGCACGTGGGCTTCGTGTTCCAGAACTTCAACCTGTTCCCCCACCGCACCGCCCTGGAAAACGTTATCGAAGGCCCGATCATCGTCAAGAAGATCGCGCACGCCGAGGCCGTTGCCCTGGGTAAAAAGCTGTTGGCCAGGGTCGGCCTGGCAGGCAAGGAAGACGCTTACCCGCGCCGCCTTTCCGGTGGTCAGCAACAGCGTGTGGCGATCGCCCGCGCGCTGGCGATGGAGCCGGAAGTGATCCTGTTCGATGAACCGACCTCGGCGCTCGACCCGGAGCTGGTGGGCGAAGTCCTGTCGACCATTCGCAGCCTGGCCGAGGAGAATCGCACCATGGTCATCGTCACCCACGAAATGGGGTTTGCCCGCGACGTGGCCAATCGTGTGGTGTTTTTCGACAAGGGCGTGATCGTCGAACAAGGCGAAGCGAAGGCGTTGTTTGCCAACCCCAAGGAAGAACGCACGAAACAGTTTCTCAGCAAGTTCCTGAACAACGCCCACAACTAAACCTCTCGTAACATCGGTCAACTTCCATGGATGGAAGTGCCACCCTCCCCGCACCAAACCCTTACTCTTACTCTTACTCTTACTCTTACATAATTAAATGTACGTGCACGACAAGCACATCTTGTCAGCGCACTCGATACATATATGTATTGCGCAACAGTTTTGCCGACTGGACATTCAAGCGCATCGTGAACCCACATAATGCGCCAGCCCCTCATAAAACGGCGCCTTGAGCAGGTAAAGTCGACTCATCGGAACGGCTTATTAACTTCAACGCGTAGGAGTTTTCTGAATAACACCCAACACTTCATTTAACTAGTCCACTCTATTGACACTGACTCCAGCGCACTCTTATCTAGTCTCCTGCCAGCGGCACTGATCACGCCAAATCATTATTTCAAATCAAAGTAATGAACGGTTTTGCTGTTGTTTCCCGAAACGGACTTCATTGCAAAACATCAAGGAGACTTCCATGACATGCACCTCAAATAAAATCGAACTTGCCGCCCCGACACTGGCGCAGTCCCACAAGGCCGGGATCAACCTCGCCTCGGCCGCGCACTTGCTGATCGAGGTGCCACCCTACCCCGGGATGGACGAAGGCGACCTGATCGAACTGTTCTGGGACAACTGCTACGTCGCCTCGAGGGCCCTGAAGGCCAATGAGATCGGCCAACCCGTTCAGCTACGGGTACCCGAGAGCTTTATCGCCAGTGGCGCTTCTCGCGTTCACTATCGAATCATGCAAATAGGGCAGGCGCCGATCGTATCGCCCGCCCGGCGGCTGCAGTCAAAACTCGAGTGCCCCGGTGGACAGCCTACTGCGCTGACTGGCGACGAGAACCAGAGCCTGGCACCGGTAAAACTTCCCGGAACGATTTGCCGGCAGGGGGTGAATCCCAACCAGATCAAGCGCGGCGTGCCAGTCACCATCGAGCCGTACCTGAACATGGCCGCCGATGACGAAATCACCCTGCGCTGGGGCGATGCCCGCATGGATTTGCCGCCACTCAAGGAGAGTGATGTGGGCCAGCCGATTCAGATCTGGGTGCCACCGGCGATCATTCTCGAAGCCGGCGAAGACCTGCGCCTGGAGGTGACTTACTGCATCCTTGATCGTGTCGGCAACAATTCGCGCTGGGCGCCAGCACGGGCGTTGAAGATTGGTTGTGCCAATCCCTATCTCAAGGTGCCGAAAAAAGAACACCTCAAAGCCGCCGAACGACGAAAGTGATGAGGAGCAGCTTGACCTTCTATACATATTCCTAAAAGTTAGTTCAAAAAACATTTATACACGTTTAGGGTATATAAACCGGACCACCGGACATTCTTGTTTTCGTTCGCCGCACCCCGCGGTGTTTCCATGAGATGTGAGGTAGGTATGGTCCGGAACACAATCACCCCAGTGCAGATCGCCAGGGCATTGCGTGTAGCCAAGGAGTGGCACTGATGTCCAGTCTGGCTGATGCAATCGTCCAGAGTGACCTGGACATCGCCCCCTTGTTGTTGCCCGCGCACGTGCTGCGCAACGATGCCCAGGCCATCAAGGCCGCCCATGAGCTGGCGCAAGTCGCTCGCCTGCAGGCAGCCCGGCGCGACCAGCAGCGCAAGCTGCCGTGGTCGGAAATCGAACAATTCACCCGCAGCGGCCTGGGCAGCATCGCCATTCCCCGCGAGTACGGCGGCCCGCAGGTTTCATTTGTCACCCTGGCCGAGGTGTTCGCGATCATTTCCGCGGCGGACCCGGCCCTGGGTCAGATTCCGCAGAACCAGTTCGGCATTCTCAACCTGGTGCTCGGCAGCGCCACCGAGGCGCAGAAAAAACAGCTGTTCAAGAGCGTCCTGGAAGGCTGGCGAATCGGTAATGCCGGGCCGGAACGCGGCGCTAAAAACACCCTGGAACTCAAGGCGCGCATTACCGCCGACGGTGTTGGGTTTGTCCTCAACGGGCAGAAGTTCTATTCCACCGGCGCGCTGTTCGCGCACTGGGTCGCGGTCAAGGCGCTCAACGACGATGGCAAGCAGGTGCTGGCCTTCGTCCGTCGCGGTACGCCGGGGCTGCGCATCGTCGATGACTGGTCCGGTTTCGGCCAGCGCACCACCGCCAGCGGCACCATTTTGCTCAACAACGTGCGGGTCGACGCCGAGCTGGTGGTAGACAACTGGAAGATCAATGAAAAACCCAATACCCAAGGCGCCGTCTCGCAGCTGATTCAAGCCGCCATCGACGCCGGTATCGCCCGTGGCGCCATCGACGACGCCATCGAATTCGTCAAAACCCGCGCCCGACCATGGGTCGACGCCAACGTCGAACGGGCCAGCGATGACCTGTACGTGATCGCCGACATCGGCAAGCTGAAAATCGAATTGCACGCCGCCGAAGCACTGTTGCGCAAGGCCGGGCAGGTGCTCGACCAGGTGAGCGCCGCGCCGCTCACCGCCGAGTCTGCCGCCCGCGCCTCGATTGCCGTGGCCGAAGCCAAAGTGCTGACCACCGAGATCTCGTTGCAGGCCAGCGAAAAGCTCTTCGAGCTGGCCGGCAGCCGCGCCACCCTCGCCGAATTCAACCTCGACCGCCACTGGCGCAACGCCCGGGTGCACACCCTGCACGACCCGGTGCGCTGGAAATATCACGCGGTGGGTGCCTATTACCTGAACGGCACTTTGCCCGCTCGCCATTCCTGGATCTGACGACCAGACATCTGGAGAAACACATGACCCTTTCTCAACACGTCGCGGTCATCACCAGCGATGAGCAAGCCCTGATCGTCGCCAGCGACCTGGCCGAAGATTTCAAACGCGACAGCGCCCTGCGCGACCGCGAACGCCGTTTGCCACACCCGGAACTGGAAGTGTTTTCCCGCTCGGGCCTGTGGGGCATCAGCGTGCCCAAGGAATACGGCGGCGCCGGCGTTTCCAACGTCACCCTGGCCAAGGTCATCGCCCTGATCGCCCAGGCGGATGGCTCCCTCGGGCAAATCCCGCAGAACCATTTCTACGCCCTCGAAGTACTGCGGGTTAATGGCAGCGAAGAGCAGAAAAAACGTCTGTACGCCGAAGTATTGGCCGGTCAGCGATTCGGCAATGCCCTTGCCGAACTGGGTACCAAAACCGCCCACGACCGCGTCACCCGCCTGACTCGCGATGGTGACGGCTATCGCATCAACGGTCGCAAGTTCTACGCCACCGGCGCGATCTACGCGCAGCGCATCCCGACCTCGGTGATCGATGAAAACGGCGTGCAGCAACTGGCGTTCGTCCCGCGCGACAGCCAAGGCCTGACCGTGATCGACGACTGGAGCGGCTTCGGCCAGCGCACAACCGGCAGCGGTTCGGTGGTGTTCGAAGATGTCTTTGTTACCGCCGAAGACGTGATCCCGTTTCAAAGCGCGTTCGAGCGCCCGACCCCGGTCGGCCCGCTGGCGCAGATTCTCCATGCCGCCATCGACACCGGCATCGCCCGCGCGGCCTATGAAGACGCGCTGCATTTCGTGCGCACCAAGACCAGGCCGTGGATCGACGCCACCCATGAAAAAGCCACCGACGACCCGCTGACCATCAAGAGCTTCGGCCACTTGAGCATTCGCCTGCACGCCACCGAAGCCTTGCTGGAGCGCGCCGGGGAATTCCTCGACAAGGCACAGGCCGACACCAATGCCGAAAGCGTCGCCGCCGCGTCGATTGCCGTCGCCGAAGCCCGGGCCATCAGCACCGAAATCTCCCTCGCCGCCGGCACTACCTTGTTCGAACTGGCCGGCAGCCAGGCCACGCTGGTCGAGCACGGGCTGGATCGCCACTGGCGCAATGCCCGGGTGCACACACTGCACGACCCGGTGCGCTGGAAGTACCACGCGGTCGGCAACTACTACCTCAACGATGAAAACCCGCCGCTGCGGGGGACCATCTGATGGCCGACGCGAAAAAGAAGATCCTGCTCAACGCGTTCAACATGAACTGCATCGGGCACATCAACCATGGCCTGTGGACGCATCCACGGGACACCTCGACCCAGTACAAGACGATCGAATACTGGACCGAACTGGCGCAACTGCTCGAGCGCGGGTTGTTCGACGGCTTGTTCATCGCCGACATCGTCGGCGTCTACGACGTCTACCAGAACTCGGTGGATGTGCCGCTCAAAGAGTCGATCCAGCTGCCGGTCAACGACCCGCTGCTGCTGGTCTCGGCGATGGCTGCCGTGACCAGCAACCTCGGCTTCGGCCTCACTGCCAACCTCACCTACGAACCGCCGTACCTGTTCGCCCGGCGCATGTCCACGCTGGATCACCTGAGCCGCGGTCGGGTGGGCTGGAACATCGTCACCGGCTACCTCGACAGCGCCGCCAAGGCCATGGGCCTGAGCGAACAGGTCGAGCATGACCGCCGCTACGACCAGGCCGATGAATACCTGCAAGTGCTCTACAAACTCTGGGAAGGCAGCTGGGAAAACGGCGCGGTGCTCAACGATGCGCAGCAACGGATCTACGCGCAACCGGAAAAAGTGCACAAGGTCGAGCACAAGGGCGAGTTCTATCAGGTGGAGGGTTATCACCTGTGCGAACCCTCGCCGCAGCGCACCCCGGTGCTGTTCCAGGCTGGCAGTTCCGATCGCGGATTGCTGTTCGCCGGGCGACATGCCGAATGCGTGTTCATCAGCGGGCAGACCAAGGCGTCGACCAAGGTACAGGTGGACAAGGTTCGAGCCAGCGCCGTCGAGGCCGGGCGCAACCCTGAGGACATCAAGGTATTCATGGGCTTGAACGTGATCGTCGGCGCGACTGAAGAACTCGCTTGGGCCAAGCACGCCGAATACCTGAGCTACGCCAGCGCGGAGGCGGGAGTGGCGCATTTTTCGGCCTCCACCGGGATCGACTTTTCCGAGTACGCCATCGACGAACCGATCCAGTACGTCAAGAGCAACGCGATCCAGTCCGCCACCAAAAACCTGCAGAACAACGACTGGACCCGCCGCAAATTGCTCGAGCAACACGCCCTCGGCGGACGTTACATCACCCTGGTCGGATCGCCTGAACAAGTGGCCGATGAGCTGGAATCGTGGATCGCCGAAACCGGGCTGGACGGTTTCAACCTGACGCGGATCGTCACGCCGGAAAGCTATGTGGATTTCATTGAGCTGGTGATTCCGGAACTGCAACGGCGCGGGTCGTACAAGACCGCCTACGACGACGGGTCCTTGCGCGAAAAGCTGTTTCATGGCGAGGCGCATTTGCCTGAGCAACACACCGGATCGGCGTTTCGACGCTAAAAGCTTCGCGAGCAAGCCCGCTCCCACATTTGAAATGCAATCCCCTGTGGGAGCGGGCTTGCTCGCGAAGATGCCCTGATAAACACCCCAAATTCATGCACTGACTGGAAAAACCATCATGACCAAGAACCACCTCTCTAACCCAGTCAAAGCACTGGCCCTGGCCCTCGGCCTGTTCAGCTGCGCAGTGTTCGCCGCCGACGCCCCACTGAAGATCGGCACCACCGCCGCCTTCGCCATTCCTCTCGAAGCGGCAGTAGAAGAAGCCGGCAAACAAGGCCTGAAAGTCGAACTGGTGGAGTTCACCGACTGGATCGCACCCAACGTCAGCCTCGCCGCCGGCGACATCGACGTGAACTACTTCCAGCACATCCCCTTCCTGGAAAACGCCAGGAACGCCTCCGGCTTTGACCTGGTGCCCTTCGCCCCGGGGATCATCAACAACGTCGGCCTCTACTCGAAGAAATACAAAAGCTTCGACGAGCTGCCGCAAGGCGCCAGCGTGGCCATCGCCAACGACCCGATCAACAGCGGCCGAGGCTTGCAGCTGTTGGCCAAGGCCGGCTTGATCACGCTCAAACCGGGTGTCGGCTACAAGGCCACCGAAGAAGACATCATCGCCAACCCGAAGAACATCAAGATCCTGCAGGTCGAAGCCGTGCAACTGGTGCGCGCCTATGACGACGCTGATCTGGTACAGGGCTACCCGGCCTACATCCGCCTGGCGAAAACCTTCGACGCCGGCTCCGCCCTGCTGTTCGACGGCCTCGACCACAAGGAATACGTGATCCAGTTCGTGATCCAGCCGAAAAGCAAAACCGACCCGCGCCTGATCAAGTTCGTCGACATCTACCAACACTCGCCGGCCGTTCGCGCAGCCCTGGATAAAGCCCACGGCAAGCTCTACCAAGCCGGCTGGGAGAGCTGAGCATGACGGCAGCCACGCAACGGCGACTGGACATTCCAGCGCTCAAGAATGCTGACCAGACCGAACTGCACCCGGCGCTCAATCGGGCCCACGTGCGCTTCATCGGCCTGGGTAAAACCTACGACGGCAAGCAAGGACCGGTGGCGGCGCTGCAAGGCATCGACCTGGCGATCCAGCGCGGTGAGGTGTTCGGCATCATCGGCCGCAGCGGCGCCGGCAAGTCGTCGCTGATCCGCACCATCAACCGCCTCGAACAACCGACTTCGGGTCGCGTGCTGATCGATCAAGTGGACATTGGCGAGTTCGACGAAGACCGCCTGGTGGCGCTGCGTCGGCGCATCGGCATGATCTTCCAGCACTTCAACCTGATGTCGGCCAAGACCGTCTGGCAGAACGTCGAGTTGCCGCTGAAAGTCGCCGGAGTGCCGAAGGAAAAACGCGAGCAGAAGGTGCGTGAACTGCTGGAACTGGTCGGCCTGCAGGGCAAACACAAGGCTTACCCGGCGCAGCTTTCCGGCGGGCAGAAACAGCGCGTCGGCATCGCCCGCGCGCTGGTGCATGACCCGGCGATTTTGCTGTGCGACGAAGCCACTTCGGCACTGGACCCGGAGACCACCCAATCGATCCTCGGCCTGCTGCGTGAGATCAATCAGCGCCTGGGCCTGACCATCATCCTGATCACCCACGAAATGGCGGTGATCCGCGAGATCTGCGATCGCGTGGTGGTCCTGGAACATGGACAAATCGTCGAGCAAGGCCCGGTCTGGGAAGTCTTCGGCAACCCTCAGCATGAGGTCAGCAAGACCTTGCTCGCGCCACTGCAACACGCCCTGCCGCCCGAGCTGCAAAGCCGCCTGCATCAACAAGCGCAGTCTTCGGAGGATGCCGTGGTGCTGCGCCTGCAATTCACCGGAACGGCCCATGCCGAACCAGACCTTGCCGCGCTGTTCGCTGCACTCGGTGGCCGCGTGCGTCTGTTGCAGGGCGGTGTGGAACGGATTCAGGGGCACGCGCTGGGGCAACTGCTGCTGGCGGTGACCGGCTCGCCTCTGGGCGCCGATGAACTGCGTCATCGCGCCGGCAACTGGGCGCAACAGGTAGAGGTGTTGGGTTATGTGGTTTGATCGCTTGCTGCAAGGCTTCATCGACACCTTCCTGATGGTTGGCGTGTCGTCGTTGATCGCACTGCTGGCGGGGATTCCGCTGGCGGTAGTCCTGGTCACCAGCTCCAAGGGCGGCATCTACGAAGCCCCGGCGCTGAACCGCGCACTGGGTGCCTTCGTGAACCTGTTCCGCTCGATTCCGTTCCTGATCCTGATGGTGGCGCTGATCCCGTTCACTCGGTTGATCGTCGGTACCACCTATGGCGTGTGGGCGGCGGTGGTGCCGTTGACCATCGCTGCCACGCCGTTCTTTGCACGCATCGCCGAGGTCAGCCTGCGCGAGGTCGATCATGGTTTGATCGAAGCGGCGCAGGCCATGGGCTGCCGACGTGGGCATATCGTCTGGCATGTGCTGTTGCCTGAGGCGCTGCCGGGGATAGTCGGGGGCTTCACCATCACGCTGGTGACGATGATCAACTCATCGGCCATGGCCGGGGCGATCGGTGCGGGTGGCTTGGGGGATATTGCGTACCGGTATGGGTATCAGCGCTTTGACAGTCAGATCATGCTGACGGTGATTGTGTTGCTGGTGGCGTTGGTGGCGGTGATTCAGTTGGGTGGGGATAGGTTGGCTCGGGGGTTGAACAAACGCTAGATCAAGATCAAAAGATCGCAGCCTTCGGCAGCTCCTACAGGGAATGTGTACACCCTGTAGGAGCTGCTGAAGGCTGCGATCTTGGCGATATTTCGTACAAGAAAATCGGCAATTCTGAAGGCTAAATCCCTTTCCTTTGCAGGACGTTTCCTAGATTATTCCGCTCGCTTGCGCCTGCAAATTCCGTGGTTAGTCTCGGTCCGTCACTGCTCATCAGTGATCGGGTTTAGTAGCCCGGAACAATAGGCGCATAGCGTTTCCATGCTCATGTCGGCACTTTGCCGCATGCGGAATATGGTGGCTGTGCGTGGGGCACCTTCGGGTGCACCGGTTTTCCTATTGACCGGCCTACTAACCTGCGTACAGCCGCCACCCAATCGTTTAGTAGGCGATACGTAAGGCCACCATCGCTGGCAAGCCAGCTCCTGCAGATGACCGACGCGATCCATTGTAGGAGCTGGCTTGCCAGCGAATGGCTGCGCAGCAGCCCCAGGCTTGATGGCGTATATTCGGCAAACCCCTATTGCCTGCGCAGCCGACCATGAAACAGACCCCCGACGACCTCGAACAGATCACGTCCACCACCCTGGGCCATTACAACTCGGTGGCCGAAGGTTTCCGCGAAGGCACCCGCGATCACGATGTCAGTCAGAACATCGACGCGCTGTTGCGGCATATCCAGGGTAAAGCGCCGTTCGACATTCTCGATTTTGGCTGCGGCCCCGGTCGCGACTTGCAGACCTTTACGCGCATGGGCCACACAGCGGTCGGTCTCGACGGATCGGAGAAGTTTGCGCAGATGGCCCGGGAGGACAGCGGTTGCGAAGTCTGGCAGCAGGACTTCCTGAAGCTGGATTTGCCGGACGAGCGTTTCGACGGGATTTTTGCCAATGCGGTGCTGTTTCATATCCCGCGCCAGGAGTTGCCTCGGGTGTTGAAGGAGCTGCGTGCGGCGTTGAAGCCGAAGGGTGTGTTGTTCAGTTCCAATCCCCGTGGTGAGAATCAGGAAGGCTGGAACGGGCCGCGGTATGGGGCGTATCACGATCTGCAGGCGTGGCAGCAATTGCTGACCGAGGCGGGGTTTGTGGAGCTGGAGCATTACTACCGGCCGGCGGGGCTGCCGCGGGAGCAGCAGCCTTGGTTGGCGAGTGTGTGGCGCAAGATTCAAGACTGACCATTGGTGGGGTCTGTACTGGCGCTTTCGCGAGCAAGCCCGCTCCCACATTGGATCTTTGTGTACACAAAATCTGCGTTCAATGAAGATCCAGTGTGGGAGCGGGCTTGCTCGCGAATAGAGCGCGCAGCGCTCGCCTTACTGCACTTCTTTCTTCGGCTCTTGGATCCTGTACCAGGCCACATACAACGCCGGCAAAAACAGCAGCGTCAGCAAGGTGGCGACAATGATCCCGCCGATCATCGCGTAGGCCATCGGCCCCCAGAACACCTCCCGGGCGATCGGGATCATGCCCAGGCTCGCCGCCGCGGCGGTCAGCAGGATCGGCCGGCGACGGTGCTCGGTGGCTTCCACCACGGCATCCCAGGGTGACGACCCTTGCGCCACGAACGCGTCGATCTGGGTCACCAGGATCACCGAGTTGCGGATGATGATGCCGATCAGCGCCAGGATGCCGAGAATCGCCACGAAGCCCATCGGCGTCCCGGTCGGCACCAGCGCCAGCACCACGCCGATCAGGCCCAGTGGCGCGACGCTGGCCACCAGGAACATCTTCTGCACGCTGTGCAGCTGGATCATCAGGAAGGTGGCCATCAGGAACACCATCAGCGGTACGACCTGGTTGATCGGCCCCTGGGCCTTGGCGCTCTCCTCCACCGTACCGCCCGTGGCGACCTTGTACCCCGCCGGCAACGAGGCGGCGAATGTGTCGATGTCCGGCTTGAGCAGTTTCACCAGGTCGGTGGGCTGGATATCACCGATCACCGCGGTCTTGATGGTGATCGTCGGCTTGCGGTCGCGACGCCACACCAGCGGTTGCTCCAGCTCGTAACGCACGGTGGCAAACGCCAGCAGCGGAATCGAGGTGCCGCCCGGGGTGAGGATCTGCAGGTTCTGCAGGGTTTCCGGCGAACCCCGTTCGGCGTCCACCGCGCGCCCGACCACGTTGATCAGGTAGATGTCGTCGTCGACCTGAGTCACCGTGGAACCGCTAACGATGCTGTTCATCAGGTTCGCCACGTCTTCGGACGACAAGCCAAGCTGGCGCGCCTTGTCCTGGGCGATGTCGATGCGTAGCACCTTGCCGGGCTCGTTCCAGTCGTAAATGATCTCGCCGATGTGCGGGTTCTTGTCCAGCACGGTCGCCAGATCGATGGCATGCTTGCGCACCTGGTCGATGTCCGGGCCGCTGACGCGGTACTGGATCGGCCGCCCCACGGGCGGGCCCATCTCCAGTGCCTGGACGAAACTGCCGATGCCGACGAAGTCTTTGCGCAGGCGCTCACGCAGGCGATCGCTGAGGGCTGTGCGCGTCTCGAAGTCCTTGGCGACGATCACCAGCTGTGCGTAGTAAGGGTTCTGCAGTTGCTGGTCGAGGGGCAGGTAGAAACGAATCGCGCCCTGGCCGATGTAGGTACTCCAGCGCACGATGTCGGGGTCGCCCTTGAGGGTCGCTTCCAGCTTGTCCACGGCTTTGCGGGTTTCATCGATGGAGGCGTTTTGCGGCAGGTTCAGGTCCACCAGGATTTCCGGACGATCCGAGGCCGGGAAGAACTGGTTCTGCACAAAGCGCATGCCGACAACCGACAAGGCGAATATCAGCATGGTGATGCCAATCGCCAACCAGCGATTGCGCATGCTCCACAGCAGGCCGCTATTGAAGGCCCGCCCCAAGCGCCCTGGCTCGGCCGAGTGCGGCTTCACATTGACGCTGAGGATGTGCACGCCGATCACCGGGGCGAACAGCACCGCCACCACCCACGAGACCATCATGGCCACGGCGATCACCGCAAACAGGGTGAAGGTGTATTCACCGGCCGAGCTGCCATTGAGGCCGATGGGGACAAAACCCGCCACCGTCACCAGGGTGCCGGTAAGCATCGGGAACGCGGTCGAGGTGTAGGCAAAGGTCGCGGCCTGCTCCTTGGTTTCGCCCAATTCCAGGCGCGAGACCATCATCTCGACCGTGATCATTGCGTCATCCACCAACAGGCCCAACGCGATGATCAGCGCACCGAGGGAAATCCGCTGCATGGTGATGCCGCTGTATTCCATGAACACAAACACCATCGCCAGTACCAGCGGGATCGAGCACGCCACCACCAGGCCGGCGCGTACGCCGAGGCTGATGAAGCTGACCACCAGCACGATCACCACGGCTTCGAACAAGGCACTGGTGAACCCGCCAACGGCGGCTTCCACCACCACAGACTGATCGGACACGTTGTGCACGCCGACGCCCACCGGCAGATTGGCCGTCAGCTCGCTGATGCGCTGGTGCAGGGCCTTGCCGAAGTCCTGGATGTTGCCGCCCGTTTGCATGGCAATGGCCAGGCCGATGGCGGGTTGGCCATTGAAGCGAAACTCCGGCGTCGACGGGTCGACGTAGCCACGCTGGATGTCGGCAATGTCGGCCAGGCGATAAAAGCGATCATTAAGGCGCAAATTGACGTTGGCCAGATCCTTCTCGGAAATGAACTGCCCGGACGTGCGCACGGAAATCCGCTCGGGACCGGCTTCAATGACCCCGGCCGGGGTCACCGCGTTCTGGGCCTGCAGGCTTTGTACGACTTGCTGTTCGTCGATACCCAGCGCCGCCAGTTTGCGGGTCGAGAAATTCAGATAGAGCACTTCGTCCTGTTGGCCGACCATCTCGATCTTACCCAGGCCCGGCACACCGCGGATATCGGCGCGCGCCTGCTCGACGTAGTCGCGCAACTGGCGCAGCGACAGGCCATCGGCGGTAAAGGCGTAGATCGAACCGAACACGTCGCCGAACTCGTCGTTGAACGACGGGCCCTGGATGCCCTGGGGAAACGAGTAGCGAATGTCGCCGATCTTCTTGCGCACCTGGTACCAGATTTCCGGAATGTCCTTGGCCTTGGTGGTGTCGCGCAAGTACACGTAGACCGTGGATTCGCCGGGACGGGTGTAGCTTTTCACGTAGTCGAGGGAATCAAGCTCTTCGAGTTTTTTCTCGATACGGTCGGTGACCTGCTTGAGGGTTTCTTCCTGGTTCGCACCCGGCCAGCGGGTCTGGATCACCATGGTCTTGATGGTGAACGACGGGTCTTCCTCGCGTCCCAGGTTGAGGTACGAAAACACGCCCATCAACAGTGAGACAAACATCAAATACCAGACGAACGACTGATGCTTGAGGGCCCATTCGGATAAGTTGAAACTCCCTTTCATTGTGGGCTGCCCTCGTCGACTTTCACTTTTTGCCCCGGCTTGAGGCTGTTCACACCGGCACTGACCACTCGCTCGCCGGCCTTGATATCGTTGGCCAGCACCACCGTGCTGTCCGTGCGGCTGACGATGCTGACATCCCGTGGGGAAACGGTTTGCGTCTGCGCATCGATGACCCAGACGCGGTTTTTACCATCGACCTCCTGCAAGGCGCTCAGGGGCAGTTCGATGCGCGGCTTGACCGCGCTCTTCAAGGTCACGCTGATCGCCGTGCCGAGACGAAATGCGGGCGGCGTCTCGGTCAGCGTCAGGCGCGCGCGGCGTGTGCGCGTTGCGCTTTCGGCCTGGGGCTCGATTTCGCGCACGGTGGCCGTGGTGGTAATGCTCGGGTTCAGTTGCGAGGCGACCTGAAACACCACGTCGGCGGGCAACTGCTCGATCAGGGTGTCGGGCAAGTCAATCACCGCTTCCTTGATGTCCGGCTGCGCCAGGGTCACCACCTGCTGGCCCGCGGTGACGACTTGCCCGGCTTCGGCAGCCCACGCCGTGACCACGGCCTTGTGATCGGAGCGCAACTCAACGTAGTTGAGCTGATCCCTGGCCTGGCTGACCGCGGCCTTGGCCTGGTCGAGCGAGGCCTGGGTGGTTTTCAGATCGGTAATTGCACTGTCGAGTTGCGCCTGTGAGCCCACCCCGCGATCGAACAGTTGTTGCTGGCGTCGGGCGCTGGCCTGGGCATTGATGAGCTGCGCCTGGATACTCGCCAGGTCGCCTTCGGCCGAACGCAACTGGTTCTGCTGGTCGGTGGGGTCGAGCGTGGCGAGCAAGGCACCTTTTTCGACTTCGGCACCGACATCGACGCTGCGACTGGCAATGCGCCCCGGCACGCGGAAGCCGATGTTGCTTTCATAGCGGGCCTGGATGCTGCCAGCGAATCGCCCCAGGTTTTCTTCGTCGAGGGCTTTGACCTTGATGGACAGCACCGGACGCACTGGCTCCGGAGCGGGTTCTTCTTTCGAGCAGGCCGCCAGCATCACACTGGCGAACACCAGTAGCAGGCGCTTCATGGCTGAGCCCCCGCAGTCAGGTCCTTGTAGGTGTCTTCGGCGATTTCCACCTTCACACCGGGGTGCAGCAACTGGCCCCCGGCGATCACGACTTTTTCACCGCCGGTGAGCCCGGCGCTGATGATGACTTTACCGGTCAGGTAGCGGCCCACCGTGACGTTGTGCAGTTGCGCCTTGCCTTCGCCATCCACCAGCCACACCGCCGGCTGGCTGATGTTTTTGGTCAGCGCCGACCACGGCAGCTCCACGGCGGATTTGCCCCGGGTATTGGCGGTGGCACTCACCACCGAACCCAACTGCATGCCTGGCGGCAAGGCGTCGAGGGTGACCTTGACCTGCACCGTACCGGTTTGCTCGGAGACGGCCGGGGTCACTTCGCGCACGGTCCCGGTGGTCTTGATCGCCGGGTTATCCAGCAGGCTCACCACCACCGCTCGATCCGACGGCGGCTCGGCCAGCAGCGATTCGTAGACGTTGAACACCGCATCGCGGTCGCCGTCCCGGGCCAGGCTGAAAATCGGTACCGTGGCCTGCACCACCTGGCCAACCTCGGCCTGGCGTGCTGTTATCACGCCCGGCGCGTCGGCAATCAACGCCGTGTAGCTCAGCTGTTCACGGGCGTTGGCCAGTTGCGCCTGGGCCGCCGCCAGCGAGCTTTGGGTGCTGCGCAAGGCCGCCTGGGCGGAATCGTATTCGCTTTGGCTGGTATAGCCTTTGGGCAAGAGTTTTTGCTGGCGCACGAAGGCGGCGGCGTTCTGTTTGACCTTCGCCTGCTCGGCGACGACCTGTGCCTGGGCCGAATCCACGTTGGTCTGCAGGTCCTTGGGATCGAGCCTGGCGAGCACCTGCCTGGCCGAAACCCGGTCGCCGACATCCACAGTACGCTGGATGATCTTGCCCCCGACGCGGAACGACAGCTCGGTTTGCACCCGGGCCTGGACATCGCCGGTCAACGTGATGTTGACGGCGTAGTCGGCCAGCTTGACCTCCTGCACGAAAACCCGTGGCCGATCCTTCTCGACCGGCTTTTCTTTGTCGCAAGCACTCAGCAAAGCCAGGAGGCTCAAGCCAAGCGCTATTTTCAATCCGGGAACAGCCATGCAGACTCCTTTGCGTTTAACGGGCGCGATTCGTCTGTCAGCTTAGAACAGGGTTTAATCTTCGCCTACGCAATAATCATCATTTCCACTGCAGGAGCTGCCGCAGGCTGCGATCTTTTGCGTTTGAATGATAAAGATCAAAAGATCGCAGCCTGCGGCAGCTCCTACAAGGTCACAGGGAACGTCCTTCATGCTAAAAACCCTCGCGGTGGCCAATTACCGCTCGATCAATAAACTGGTGATTCCGCTGGGCCGGCTGAACCTGATTACGGGCCCCAACGGCAGTGGCAAATCCAATCTCTACCGCGCGCTGCGCCTGCTGGCGGAAACCGCCCAGGGCGGCGTGGTCAATGCATTGGCCCGCGAGGGGGGATTGCATTCGACCTTCTGGGCCGGCCCGGAAACCATCAGCCGGCGCATGCGCAATGGCGAAGTGCCGATCGAGGCGACCGTGCCACGGGGCGTGAAGCGCCTGCGGCTGGGATTCTCCGGGGAAGACTTCGGTTACTCGATCAGCCTGGGGCTGCCCGACTCCAACGGTCACTTCATGCTGCCCGGGCACAGTACGCCTATTCCGTCGCGGTTCAGCCTCGACCCGCAGATCAAGCGCGAGTGCCTGTGGGCCGGGCCGTTCTATCGGCCAGCGAGCCTGCTGGTGGATCGCGACGGGCCGCTGATCCGCGCTCGGGCCAACCGCAGTTGGGACGTGCTGGCTCAACACACGCCAAATTTCGACAGCCTGTTCGATCAGGTCGGCAGCCTGCGTACCTCGCCAGAAGTGCTGGAAATGCGCGAGTTCATCCGCCGCTGGCGCTTCTACGATCACTTTCGCAGCGACGCGGACGCCCCGGTGCGTCAGCCACAACTGGGCACCCGCACCCCGGTGCTGCACCACGACGGCAGAGACCTGGCGGCGGCGTTGCAGACCATCATCGAAATCGGCGACCCCGAGGCATTGCGCAACGCGATCAGCGACGCCTTTCCCGGTGCGCGCCTGCACATCGAGCCGCTGGCCGGCGGGCGTTTTGCTATCGAGTTTTATCAGGAAGGACTGTTGCGACCGTTGTCGGCAGCCGAGCTGTCGGACGGCACCTTGCGGTATTTGCTGCTGGTGGCGGCGCTGCTGACGCCCAGGCCGCCGACGCTGATGGTGCTGAACGAACCTGAAACCAGCCTGCATCCGGATCTGCTGCCGGCGCTGGCGCGCTTGATCATCCGCGCGTCCGCACAGTGTCAGGTGTGGGTGGTTTCCCATGCGCGGCGGTTGATTTCGGCGTTGCAGGAAGATCCTGAATGCAATTGCATCGTGCTGGAGAAGAATCTCGGGCAAACCGGGATTGTGGGGCAGCGGATGCTGGATGAGCCGGCCTGGTATTGGCCGGATTGACCGGCCAACCTTTCTGATGTGCCTTCAGATAGAATGACGACGAATTTTTTTGGCCGTGCTCGAAGTCTCTTGACTGCCCCTCCAGCGCTTCAACAGTGCCCGACCAACCGCTAATTCAAGCCTCTCGTCGCTGTTTAGCGTCCCTGTTTTCACCAGCTGCTCTGATCTTGATTCGCCTGAAGATGGTTGCAGCTCCGCTAGCTCGAAAGAGTTCGAAGCCCGCCTGGAAGACCGGGGTGACGCGGGCGGTGTCGCGGTGTTTACCCGCCCCTTGTTCTTCACAAAACTCATCAAGGCAGCTTCAGTCCCGGGCTTTTTCACAGCCCAGTAAGTCCCCACTCTCGATGCTAAGGCCAACGTTGTCAGCCCTAACGCGACATACCCCAGTATTGCGGCTACCTCAGGATCATCACCAATTGCCACAATGGCACTTACAACCCCAACCAGACCTGTGGTGAGTATCGCACCACTGGCCGTCACCGTGCTCGCTGCCGCAAAGGCCTGTCTGGCCGGTAATTTCCTCAATGCACCCAGTCTCAAGGCATCCTTGGCCAAGTTATAGGAGGGGATGGGACGGGACATGCCCAGTCGTGTATTAGACACACTCATGAGGCTTGTGATCACTCGGCCTATTTCGGCAAACCGCCCCGTCGGATCACTGAGATTCACCGGATCCCCCAAACAATACGCATACGAATTCAACTCGCCCTGCCCAAACGGACTCAGCCGGTCAGGGCTGTTGAAACGCATCAGCACCGGGTTGAACGCCCGATGCCCGTTACCCAGCAAATAATACCCGGTCACCGGGTCACGACGTTCGCCGTTAAAGCCGAGAAGA
The DNA here is from genome assembly GCF_035064975.1 of Pseudomonas sp. YuFO20. Taxonomy (NCBI): domain Bacteria; kingdom Pseudomonadati; phylum Pseudomonadota; class Gammaproteobacteria; order Pseudomonadales; family Pseudomonadaceae; genus Pseudomonas; species Pseudomonas sp. YuFO20. The sequence continues at coordinate 85,026 of NZ_JAXDEO010000009.1, read as the reverse complement.
CTGCTCAGACCGCTTTCGGCCCGATGATGACCGTAAGCTGTGTAGACCTGTGGCAACGGCCCCACCGAATCAATCAGCTGCAAAACGGAGCGCTGTTGATCGGTGGCCAGCAACTGGCTCTTGAGGGTGTCGTTCTCGCTCGATTGCACGGCGAGCAGTTGCTCGCCGTGCTGAAATACAGAATGACTGGTCTGTCCCTGCCTTTCCGTTACCAGATGCTTATGACGATAGAAGCGTTGCACGCTGGCCTGGTCGGCGCACTCGAGCCCTGTGATCTGGTCCAGCGCGTCATAGTGATACCGACACATAGGGGTAGGTACAGCTGTCATCGCGGGAGCCTCCTGGTCGAAGGCCAATCTTGCACCCATACCGGAGCCTCGGGCACCTAGCAGAACTGCTAGGTGCCGAGTGGTTTTAATGTGCGGTTACGCACTTGGATCGTTCCCACGCTCTGCGACTGGAGGCATTCCCACGCAGAGCGTGGGAAGATAAAAAACGCCGACGCTCTATCAGCCGTCGGCGTTGCAAACCTTGAAGAGGTTTACCTGGTGAATCAGAACGCTGGCAGTACCGCGCCGCTGTACTTCTTCTCGATGAATGCTTTCACTTCCGGGCTGGTCAGGGCCTTGGCCAGTTTCTGGATGGCGGCGCTATCCTTGTTGTCTGGACGAGCCACCAGGAAGTTCACGTAAGGCGAATCCGAGCCTTCAATGATCAGCGCGTCTTTCGCCGGGTTCAGGCCCGCTTCCAACGCGTAGTTGGTGTTGATCATGTCAAGGTCGACCTGATCCAGCACACGCGGCAACATGGCCGACTCAAGCTCCTTGAACTTGAAGTTGTGCGGGTTCTTGGCGATGTCTTTTGGCGTGGACACGGCGTTTTTCGGGTCTTTCAACTCGATCAGGCCAGCCTTCTGCAGCAGGATCAGGGCACGGCCGCTGTTGCTGCCTTCGTTAGGAATGGCAATGGTCGCGCCGTCCTTGAGCTCGGCCAGGGTTTTGACTTTCTTCGAGTAGCCACCGAACGGTTCAACGTGAACACCGATCACGGTGACCAGGTTGGTGCCTTTGCCTTCGTTGAAGCTTTTCAGGTATGGCAGGGTCTGGAAGTAGTTGGCGTCCAGACGCTTCTGGTCGACCTGAACGTTCGGTTGAACGTAGTCGGTGAAGACTTTGATTTCCAGGTCCACGCCTTCTTTGGCGAGGGTCGGCTTGATCAGCTCAAGAATCTCGGCGTGTGGAACCGGGGTCGCCGCCACCACCAGTTTCTCGCCAGCCTGGGCCAGGCCCGCGGTCAGGGCAGCCGCCAGTGCGGTGAACAACAGAACCTTTTTCATGCAGTGTCCTTATCGAAAATCACGGTCGCTTGTGGCGACGGCTAGATATTTAGGTGCCAGTGAAGTGCTATCGCTGGCGTGACGCGGACAATACCGGGATTTTTTATTCCCGAACAATATCTTTTATTCACTTTCATATTCCATTTTGTTCATACAGCTCTGGCCCACACATTCAACTGTAGGAGCTGGCTTGCCAGCGATGGCGTCCGACCAGAAAAACCGCGTAAGCCCAATCGCGAGCAAGCTTGCTCCTACAGGAGGGCGGTGTGTTTCAGGAGTTGTTTCAAGGCTTCTATTTCGGCGACGGAGCCGTTGCCAAGAATCTGTCGGAGTTGCCGTTCGATTTGCGCCAAACCTTCATCAGGCAAATTCAAATGCTCCGGCAGGATCTCGTCACCGGTACTCACCAACAGCGCAAAGTGAATGACGTTTTCCAGCTCCCGGGTATTGCCCGGCCAGCTGTGTCTCTCAAGTACCGCTTGTGCGGCCTCGCTGATCAGTGGCACTGGCAGGTCCAGGCGCTGGCTGTAGATGCCGAGGAAATATTCGGCCAGGGACAGGATGTCACCCACCCGCTCGCGCAGGGCCGGCAGTTCGAGCTGGCCTTCGCTGAGATAGTGGTAGAGCCGCTCATGGAATTTTCCGGCGGCAACCGCCTGGGCCAGGTCGATGCTGGTGGCGGCGACCAGGCGCACGTCCACCGGGCTCGGTTGATGCGCACCAACGCGGGTCACTTCGTGGTTTTCCAGGGCGGCGAGCAATTTGATCTGGATCGGCAGCGGCAGGTCGCCGATTTCATCCAGATACAAAGTGCCGCCGTTCGCCGAACCGAACCAACCGGCGCGACTGCTGGCCGTGCCGCTGAAACTGCCGGCGGCATAACCGAACAATTCGGCATCGGCGTAGGTCGGGCTGATTGCCCCGCAGTTGACCGAGACGAACAATCCACCGCGATCACTGGCGCGATGGATGTGCCGCGCCAGCAGCTCCTTGCCGCTGCCGGTTTCCCCACGGATCAGCACCGAGATCGAGCGCGGCGCCAGTTGCTCCAGCTCCTGGCGCAGTTGCCGCGAACGCGGATCGACGAATACCAGCGCCTTGGCGCGGATGCTCAGGGGACTTTTTTCCGCGTCGGGAAAGGTCAGCAGCGGCTGGCCGAAGGTTTCAAAACTCATGGCAGGCTCCCGCCCAAATCCTCCAAAGGACGGGGGCGTTGAAAAAGACGAAAGGGTCAGGCGCGGCGCAGGGCGTGGTGTTCCATGCGGTTTTGCAGACGATAGAGATAGGCAAAACCCTGCTCCCAACGCTGATGACCCGACTTCACATTGATGTGCCCGGCACCCGCCAGGATTCCCGCTTCCGCGCCCCAGTTACGCGCCAGTTCCACAGCCCGCGGCGCGCTGACGGCGCTGTCGTTGTCAGAGCTGACGACCTGGCTGGGGAAGGGCAGCAGGTCGGTTGGGATCGGTGCGAAATTGCGCAGGGCCGGGGCGCATGCCGGGCGCTCGACGTCCGCCGGCGCGACCAGCAGGGCGCCACGTACCTGACGCAGAAACTGCACAGGTGCGGTCGCCGCCCAATGCGCGACGGTGATGCAGCCAAGACTGTGGGCGATCAGGATCACCGGGGTACTGTCGGCGGCAATCGCCTCGGCCAGTGCCGCCACCCAGTCTTCACGACGCGGCGTCAACCAGTCGGCCTGCTCCACCCTTGCGCTGTTCGGCAGGCTGTTCTGCCAGTGGCTTTGCCAATGATCTTCCGGCGATCCTTGCCAGCCCGGCACAATCAGGTAGCGAATGGATTCGTTGCGCATGGGGGAGCTCTCCTGCTGCGTGTCTGTTCCTGATCGAGTATAGGGACGGGATTTATATTCGTTAAGGAATAAGAAGCTATTTATTAAGACCTATATAGAATATGACCCGCGCTCAACTGTAGGAGCTGGCTTGCCAGCGAAGGCGACTTGCCTGACACACCGCTTTCGCTGGCAAGCCAGCTCCTACAGGGGTGATGTGTTTGACAGAAATAAAAAAAGGGCCGCACCCTGCCAAGGAGACGGCCCCGGAAAATCGAAAATCTTTCAGCGCGCGGTGATCACCGACAACTTGGTAATACCTGCCCGCTCAATGGACGCCATGGCCCGTGCCACTTCGCCGTAATTCACCCCGTCGTCGGCCTGCAATTGCACCCGAACCTCCGGGTCCTTGGCCTTGGCCGCTTGTAGATTGAATTCCAGCAAATCCGGCTGGATTTCATCCTTGTTGATAAACAGCTTGCCGGCCCCGTCGATGCTCACCACCAGCGGGTCCTTCTGCTCCACCGGCGCCACCGCTTCGGTCTTGGGCAGGTTGATCGGGATCGCGTTGGTCAGCAGCGGCGCGGTGACGATGAACACCACCAGCAGCACCAGCATCACGTCCACCAGCGGTGTCACGTTGATCTCGCTCAGCACCTCATCACTGTCTTGCGTGGAGAAGGCCATATCAGGACGCCTCCACTTTCTGCGCGTTACCCGATGCCGCGCCTTTGTGCGCCGTCGGATGGATCAACACGCGGAACGAGCTCTTCTGCGCCAGGCTGTAGAAGTCGTGGGCAAAGTCGTCGAGGTCCGCCGCCGTCAGCTTCAAACGGCGCAAGAAGTAGTTGTAAACCAACACCGCCGGCACCGCGACGGCGATCCCCACACCGGTGGCCACCAAGGCTGCACCGATCGGCCCGGCCACCGTTTCCAGGCTCGCCGAGCCCGCCGCGCTGATGCCCTTCAACGCCTCCATGATTCCCCACACCGTACCGAACAAACCAATGAACGGCGACGTACTACCGATACTCGCGACCACCGCCAACCCGGTTTCCAGCGAACGGCGCTCGCGCACGATCTGCTGACGCAAGGCCCGCTCAAGGCGATCCTGATGATTGATCGCCTGGCTCAAGTCCGCTGCGTGTGGCGCCTCGCCCACCTGGATCGCCGCATAACCGGCCTGTGCCACCCGCGCTGCAGCGCCGGGCTGGGTTTCGGCTAACTCAGCCGCAGAATCCAGACTGGAAGCGGCCCAAAACTGTTTATGAAATTTGCGGTCCTGAGCTTTCAGGCGACCGAACTGCACACCCTTGAGCAACGCCAGGCCCCAAGTGGCGACAGAAAAAACCACCAGCAGCCAGATCACCGCGCTTTCGATGGATTCGAGTGGAGATGCCAATAACGTCATGGTGAATTCCTCATGTAAACGTTTCGCGCTAAATAGGTGTCGGTTTAATGAATCTTGAAATCTATGGGCACGCTGACCCAGCCGTCCTGGGCTACATCACCCTGCTTGGCGGGCACGAAACTCCAGCGTTTCACGGCGCTCAGGGCGGCCTCATCGAGGGCCTCGCGGCCGCTGCTCTTCTGAATCTGGATCTCGCCGGGCTTGCCGCTGGCGAGAACATGTACTCGTAACAACACCGTGCCTTCCCAACCGCGACGCTGGGCCAGCGACGGATATTCCGGCGCCGGGTTTTTCAGGTACGCGGCGTTGGCCGAGGCAGGCGTCACAGGCGCTGGCGCGGGTGGCGCGGGCGGTGCCGGTGCTGCAACCGGAGTAGCCGGTTGTGGCGGTGCAGGCGGTTGCTCGACTGCCTTGGGCGCAGGTTTAGGTACTGGCTTGACCACGGGCTTTGGCTTGGGAATCGGTTTTGGCGCCGGTTTGGCTGCCAGCTCATCCACCACGGGGGGTGGCGGTTCGACCACCGCTGGCGGAGGTGGCGGAGGCGGCGGAGGTGGCTCAACCGCTGGCGGTGCCGGACGCGAAAACTCGATGGTCATCGGTGGAATTTCCGGCGGCACGATCGGCAATGCCTTGGTCGGCTGCTGATTGACCCAGTAAATCACCGCGCCGTGCACCAGCAACGCCAGCACACCGAGCAGGATCGCTTCGCGTCGGCTCAGGACGCCCTTGGGTGCACGCTGCAAACGCAGCTGGCCCAAAGGCACGCGGTGAACCCGCCCGAGGTCGACCAACTCACCACCTGGCGCGTGGCGCCAAAGCACCTCGTGTGCGCTGGCGGCGTTCTGGACATTGCCCATTGATTTACTCCCTGCGGTCTTTTTGCGAATTACCCCATACGACGAACCCGACGTTCCCCCGAACGACGTATCGACGGGTTAATCATTGAGTCAGACGCTTATCTCTGAAAGTAATATTTGAAGTTATAGATAGACCCAAAACGAATATGAAAAAAGCTCGATTCGTTGCAGGCCATGTCGCGTAAGGGCTGCGGCCAGGCGGCCGAAAACACATGCTTTTCAGGCATTGAAAATATTCCCCCAAGGCATGGTTTTCGGCGCATCAGAAGTCGTAGCGACCAGTCACACCCAAGGTCCGTGGTGTCCCGAGCAAACCTTCGTAACCGCCGTTGGCGCCGGTCCAGAGGGTGGTGTAATAGGTTTTGTCGAAGGCGTTTTTCAGCCACAGCGAGACGTCCCACTGGCCCTGCTTGAAGTCGCCACGCAGGCCGGTGGACAGGTTGACCACGGCGTAGCTCGGGATCTGGCCGAAGTCCGAATCCTCCACCGTGCCCACCGCTTTGGAGCGGAACGCATAGCTGGCGGTGACGTACTCCTCGAAGCCGTTACTCAGGTTCCATTTGTATTCGCCGTTGGCGTTGCCGATCCATTTCGAAGCACCGACCACCTGGTGGCCGGTGAGATCGCACGAGGCCGGGGCGCCTGGCGCCAGGCTGACTTCCGGCGGGCACGGCGCATCCTTGTAGGAGAGGTAGCTGACGTCGTTGTAGGAGCCGTTGACGTTCAACGTCAGGCCGCGCAACGGGATCAGCGTGCTGTCGAATTCCACGCCACGGGAGCGCACGGAACCGGCGTTAGTCAGGTATTGCACGCGGTTGACGTCGTCGTAGGCGTTGGTCTGGTAGCCGTTGACCTGGGTCCAGAAGACGTTGGCGTTGAGTTGCAGGCGACGGTCCCAGAGGGTGCTTTTGAAGCCGAGTTCGGCGTTGTTGGCGCGCTCGGTGCCGATAAGCAGCGAGTCGGAGCCGGCGACCGGGGCAGTGCCCACGGCCAGGTTGACCCCACCGGATTTCTCGCCGTGGGACAGCGTGGCGTAGCCGAGCAGGCTATCGCTGAAGTGATAGCTGAGGTTCAGCAGACCCGAGGGGCTGGAGCTGTACTGGTTCAAATCGCCGGAGTCGTAAGCCCCGGCACGACCTTGTCTGACCGCCGCTGCCGCGCCAGCCACCGCCGCGCCACCCACTGGCGCATTACGGTCGACCCAGGCGCTTTTCTCTTCGTAGGTGCCGCGCACACCAGCGGTGAAGTCCAGCCGATCGCTGAGGTGCCAGGTGCCTTGGGCAAACAGGGCGAAGCTGTCGGTCTGGATGTGGCCTTTGCCGATGCTGGTGACGTTGGCCAGTGCGCCCGCAGGTGTGCCGTTCCAGATGTCCGCTTGCGGGCCGTAATAGGAGAACGATTTGTTGTCCAGGTTGGAGCCGAAGTAATAGGCGCCAAGCACATAATCGAAGAATCCGCCGGTGGGCGAGGCCAGGCGAAACTCCTGGGAATACTGCTTATCCTCCACCGAAACGCCAGCGTTGTAGAAGGCGGTTACGTTCAGGCCGTCATCGTTGCGCGGAGTGAAATTCCACCAGCGATAGGCGCTGATCGAGGTCAGGGTGAAGTCGCTCGGCAGCGTCCAGTTGGCCTCGACCGACGTGCCGCCCTGATGCACGGTGACGTGCTGATCGTTGTTCAGGTTGACCTTTCGGTGGGTGCCATCGACCAGCGTGGCGCCCGCCGCATTGGCCCGGTTCTGATAGAGGTTGACGCCATTGATGGTCGGTCCGGTGTTGTACAACACGCGGGTGCCGGCGCTGGAATCCTCTTCGTTGTAATCACCAATCCAGCGCAGGTTGAAAGACTCGTTCGGCTTGAACAGCAACTGGCCACGAAAGCCATCCCGTGAGCCGCCGTTCAGGTCGTGGCCGTCGTATTCGTTCTTGATGTCGCCATCGCTGCGGGTGCGGTAAGCGGAAAATCGACCCGCCAGTTCATCATTCAACGGACCGGAAATCGTGCCCTTGGTCTGGAAGTAACCGTCCTCGCCCACCGAGCTTTCGATGCTGCGCTCTGGTGTGAATGACGGCGCCCGCGTGCTGATGTTGATCACGCCCGCGGTGGTGTTCTTGCCGAACAAGGTGCCTTGCGGACCGCGCAGCACTTCGAGCTGCTCGATGTCCATCAAGTCGAACACCGCCATACCCGGCCGACCGAGGTAGACGTTGTCGATGTACAGCCCGACGCTGCCTTCCAGGCCATCGCTGGCCGGGTTGTTGCCCAGGCCACGGATCGACACGCTGGACTGGCGCGCATGCATGTAGGCGACATTGACGCTAGGGACCAGTTGCTGCAGATCCTGGATGCGATAGACCCGCTGGGTTTCCAGCACCTGGCCGCTGACCACGCTCATGGGGGTCGGTACATCCTGCGAGCTTTCTTCGCGACGGCGGGTGGTCACGGTCACGGTTTCCAGTTGAGCGCCATCGGCCTTGGCCGACGCGGCTTTCGTAGTAGCCTCTTGCGGGGTGGCAGTCTCGGCTGCGTAGCCTTGGGTCCAACTGGCGCTCCCCGCCAGCAGCAGAGCCAGGGGCAGGCGTTTGAGCCGTCGGGGGGTGAGGGGTGACGTTAGGTTCAACGGACTCATGAGGCGGCTCCTGGTCAAAAACACACAGCGACTTTTCAGTAGTGCATATTCTTTAAAGTTATTTATTTATGTTTTTACAAAGATTTACTGCATAAGAGATTGCCTTTATAAGGAGTCGACCTAATGCATATCCAATGCATTTCCCCGATATTTTTAATGTGAAAAATGCATATCGACTTGCGCCAGCTTCGCCACTTCATCGCCCTCGCCGATCAGCGCAGCTTCGTTGCGGGCGCCGTGGCGGTGAACCTGTCGCAGTCGGCATTCAGCCGCAGCATCCAGGCGCTGGAGCACAGCGTCGGCTGTCAGTTGGTGGATCGCGGGCGCAAGGACCTGGCGCCGACCAAACAGGGTCAGGTATTGCTCGAGCACGCGCGGCGGCTGGTCAGCGGCGCGCAGCAGATGGCCAACGAGATCAGCCAGTTCAACGGCCTGGAGGCCGGCGAGTTGCGCTTCGGTTGCGGCCCGGCGCCCGCGGCGGGATTGATCCCGCGGGCGATCGGCAGCTTCATCGGTCGCTACCCCAAGGCGCGGGTGCAATTCCAGGTGGATGACTGGCAAAGCCTGAGCAAGCGCCTGCTGAGTGAAGAGTTCGAATTTTTCGTCGCCGACACCCGGCAGTTCGAGGCCGACCCGGACTACCTGACCCAACGCCTGCGCCCGCGAAAATGGCATTTCTGCTGCCGCGCCGGGCATCCCCTGGCCGCTCGCGAAAGTGTCACTGCCGCCGAATTGATGAGCTACCCAATGGCCGTGACCATCCGCCCGCCGAACCTGCGCAAAGTCATCGTCGACCTGAGCGGCCGGCCGGATTTCACACCCAATGTGGAATGCGAAAACAGCTACAGCCTGCTTGGGGTGGTGCTGCGTTCGGATGCGATTGGCATCGTCGGCGAGTATTCGGATGCGCTGCATAATGCCAAGGGTGAGTTGGTGCGCTTGAAGGTCGACGGGCTGGCCGATGACCTGGAGGAGCTGTACACCCGCTATGGGATTGTCAGTCGCGCGGGGTATCGGTTGTCACCGCTGGCGGAGGCGATGATTGCGCAGATCAAGGAGATTGATGCGCAGGATGATGAAGTGTGTTCGCTGGAGAATCTCGCTGTTTGATCTGGCCTCATCGCTGGCAAGCCAGCTCCTACAGGGGCTGGTGTACACCGATCCATTGTGGGAGCGGGCTTGCTCGCGAAGGTGTCAGCCCAGGCAAAGATGCATTCACTGCATGAAAACCATTCCCCAAACGCACTTGCCTCAACCCCGCCCCAACAGCGAAAAACCTCGCCTGTCTTTCGATCGGTGAACCCCATGCCAAACACCCCAAACCCCGTGCGCAACGTGCTGTACATCATGTGCGATCAACTGCGCCGCGATTACCTGTCGTGCTACGGCCATCCGCACTTGCACACCCCCAACATCGATCGCCTGGCCGCCGCCGGCGTGCGTTTCAGTCGTGCCTACACCCAAGGCACCATCTGCGGCCCGTCGCGGATGTCGGCCTACACCGGGCGCTATGTCAGCAGCCATCAGGTCGCCTGGAACGCCGTGCCCTTGCCGCTGGAAGAACTGACCATCGGTGACTACCTGCGGCCCCATGGCATACGTACCGCGCTGGTGGGCAAGACCCACGCCACGCCCAATCTCGATGCCTTGCAGCGGCTGGCCATCGACCCGCTCGGCGACCAGGCTTCGGTCCTGAACGAAGTCGGCTTCGAGCCATTTTTCCGTCATGACGGGATCTTCCCCGACGACCCGTTGTTCGATGACAAACGCGAATCCGCGCCCTACACCCACCATCTGCGCGACCTTGGGTTTACCGGGCGCAACCCGTGGCACGACTGGGCCAACGCGGCCGCAGGCGAACAGGGCGAAATCCTCAGCGGCTGGAAAATGCGCAACGCCCATCTGCCGGCGCGCGTACCGGAGCAGCATTCGGAGACCGTCTACACCACCGACCGCGCCCTCGACTTCATTGCCGAACAGGGCGAGCAGCCGTGGTGCCTGCACCTGTCGTACATAAAACCCCACTGGCCCTACATCGCCCCTGCGCCCTATCACGCGCTGTATGGCGCAGAACAGGTGATAGAGCCGGTGCGTGCAGCGCAGGGCGAGGCCAGTGATCACCCGGTATACAACGCGTTTCGCCAGCACGAGGAGAGCCTGAATTTCTCCCGGGATGAAGTGCGCCTGAACGTGATCCCGACGTACATGGGCCTGATCAAGCAGGTCGATGACCAGCTCGGGCGGCTGTTCGATTTTCTCCAGAGCAGCGGTCGTTGGGACGACACCCTGATCGTATTCACCAGCGACCACGGCGATTTTCTTGGCGATCACTACCTGGGGGAAAAAGAGTTTCTGCTGGAGCCGGCGGTGGGCGTTCCGCTGATCGTGCGCGACCCGCGCCCGACGGCGGACGCCACGCGTGGTTCGGTGGACGAGCGACTGGTGGAAACCATCGATGCACTGCCTACCTTCCTCGAGGCGCTGGGCTTGCCAGGTGCCGAGCATCGCCTTGAAGGACGCTCGCTGATTCCCCTGTTGCACGGCGTGCAAACCGACTGGCGCCGCTTTGCGATCAGCGAATACGACTACGCCTTTCAGGCACCTGCCCGGGAGCGGCTGCAGCAACCCATCGACCGTTGCCGCATGACCATGGTGCGCAGCGAGCGCTGGAAATACCTGGCGTATGACGGCTTTCGAGCGCAGCTGTTCGACCTGCTCAATGATCCGCAGGAATTACGGGACCTGGGTGCCGACCCGGCGTATGCCTCGGTTCGGGAGGAGCATGCGGGGTATCTGTTTGAGTGGGTGCGTGGGTTGAAGCGGCGCACGACCATCAGTCATCAGGAGATTGATTTGCGTGGGCAGCGGTTTCGCTACGGTGAGCCGGAAACCGAGAAAATGGTGCAGATCGGCGTGTGGTGAAAGAGCTTCGCGAGCAAGCCCGCTCCCACACTTGATCCGTGTACGCAGGACGAATGTGGGAGCGGGCTTGCTCGCGAAGAGGCAAGATCAGACGCCCGAGATTTCAGCCCCTTTGATAGTCTGACTACGCTGCCCCGCCACCCCCACCGGCACCTCCCCCTTGAGCGTCACACGCCGCACCACGCGGTCCTGGGTACCATAGTCATCCACCGCGTAATGCTGGGTGGAGCGGTTGTCCCAGATCGCCACATCACCGACCTGCCAGCGCCAGCGCACGGTGTTTTCCTGGCGGATGACGTGGCTTTGCAACAGGCCGAACAAGTGCGCCGAATCGGCCTGGGAGTAACCCTTGATGCGCTTGACGAAATGTCCCAGCAGCAAGCTTTTCTCGCCGCTGATCGGGTGCACGCGCACCACCGGGTGCTCGGTCTCGTAGACGGTCGAAGTGAATATCTTGCGGTAGCGCTCCAGCTTCTCCTCCGACACGTCCGGCTTGCCGCCTGCGTAGTCGTACTCGTTGCTGTGCACCGCCACGAGTTTGTCCGCCAGCTCGCGCAGCTCCGGCGCCAGTTCGTTGTAGGCGGTGGCAGTGTTGGCCCACACGGTGTCGCCACCGAAGGCCGGTGCCACCACCGAACGCAGGATCGAGGCTTTTGGATAGGCGTCGACGAAGGTCACGTCGGTGTGCCAGGAGCTGGCACGCTGGCCTTGGGCGCCGTCCAGTTCCAGCAGGAAACGGGTGCCGTCGCGCACCGGCACGGTCGGGTGCGCCACGGGTTCGCCGAGTAGATGGGCGAAGGCTTCCTGACTCTGATCGTCGAGGTGGGTCTGCTCGCGGAAGAAGATCACTTTGTACTGCACCAGCGCCTGCTGGATCGCTTCGACGGTGCTGGCATCCAGTTCACCGGAGAGCTTCACGCCACGAATTTCGGCACCGATCCGACCGGCCACCGGATGGATTTCAAGCGCGTGAACAGCGGGTTTTACGGCTAAAGCGGCATTGCTCATGGGTAGACCCTCGATCGGACTGCTGACGGTTGAGCGGCAGCGAAACAACGCTCTATCTATATTCTCTTTAGATCTAATAGATATTCACATGCTTCGTTGACGGAATAAGAGCTTGCATTTAAAACCTCAACCAACCCTCGTCGCAAATGCCTTCGAGCTATTTTTAGGATGCCGGGAAAGCATATGGATCTTCGCCAGTTGCGCTACTTCATCGCCCTCAACGAACACCGCAGTTTCGTCCGTGCGGCGGACGCCATGGGCATCACTCAACCGGCGTTCAGCCGCAGCATCCAGGGGCTGGAACAAGAGTTCGGCTGCGTGCTGGTAGACCGTGGCAACAAGGATCTGCGCCCGACACCCGAAGGCCTGGTGGTGTTGCAACATGCTCGCAGCCTGGTGCAAGGCGCGGCATTGCTCAGCGCCGAAGTGACGCAGATGACCAAGCTTGATGCCGGTGAGTTGCGCTTCGGTTGCGGACCCGCCCCGGCGGTGAAACTGGTGCCGGATGCGGTCGCGCAATTCATCAATGCCCACCCGAAAGTGCGCACCTGTTTCGAAGTGGATAACTGGGAAAAACTCAGCCGCGCGCTGAGCCGCGAAGAGATCGAATTCTTCATCGCCGACATCCGCCATTTCGAAGCCGACCCGAACTTCCAGACCCAGGCCCTGACGCCCAAGCGCGGGGTGTTTTTCTGCCGTCCCGGGCATCCGCTGTTGGCCAAGGAAAGCCTGTCGACCAACGACATGTTCGACTACCCGCTGGCGACCACGCTGATCCCACCGGGCATCCGCAAACTACTGGCGAACCTCAGTGGGCGCATGGATTTTTCCCCGACCATCGAGACCGAGCATTTCCCGGCACTGGTGAAAATCGTGCTGCAGTCGAACGCGATTGGGGTGGGCACAGAGGAAGCATTCGTCGAGGACATTGCCCAGGGTTCGCTGGTGCTGTTGCACTGGCGCAATCTGCCGCAGAACATCGAAAGCATGAATGCCCGGTGCGGGATTGTCAGTCGCACAGGGTTCAGGTTGTCGCCGGCGGCGCGGGCGATGATCGAGATGTTGGTTGCCGTGGACAAGCAGGAGATCGCAGTCGCGGTTTGATGGCCTCATCGCTGGCAAGCCAGCTCCTACAAGGACGCGGCGATCCCTGTAGGAGCTGGCTTGCCAGCGAAGGCGTCGGCTCTGACACCAACGATTCAGAGCTTGGCCGCAGCCAACTCAGGCGCCACCCAATCGCTCACCTTGAACGCCTTGCGAATCAGCTTCTGCTGCGAAGCCAGATCCACCGCATCCTGCAATTTACCCAGGAACACCGGATCCAGGGTCGACGGGAAAACCTCGCTCAAATTCTGGTCCTTCAAATCCTCGGTCAGAATCACCGATGGATAACTCGCCAGCCCCGACACCAACTGAATGTACGCCTCCTTGTTGCTGTCCTGGGTCAGCCATTGCACTGCCTGCTGCTGGGCCTTGAGCAATTTCGTCACCACCTCGGGATGCTCATCGACAAACTTGCCGTTGCCCACCAATACGGCCTGAACACTGCCCGCGCCGCCAAGATCCTTGGTGTTCAACGGCAACTCGGCCAAGCCCTTGGCTTGCAACGCCGTCAAACTTGAACCACCCCACGACGCATCGATCTGTTTGGCGGCGAGTGCCGCAACCGCAGCGTTGAAATCCAGGTTGATGACTTTCAGATCCTTCTCGCTCAACCCCTGGCTGGCCAGCGCCGCATCGAACGACAACTGGCTGGCGGTGCCGCGAAAGATCGCAACGCGCTTGCCCTTGAGGTCCTGCAGGGTCTTGATCCCCGAACCCGGCACCACGCCGAGGTAATGCTTGACCCCGCGCGCCGAGGCACTCAGCACCCGGGTATCCAGGCCATTGGACTTGCCGATGATCGCCGCCAGGTCGCCCAGATACGCCAGGTCGACCTGATCGTTGGCGAAGGCTTCGTTGATCACCGGGCCCGCGCCCTTGAAGAAATTCCACTGAATCTTGATGCCCTGGTCAGCGAAGGCCTTTTCGTAGATCTGTTGATCGCGCAGCACGTCCACCACGCCGCCTGCACTGTGTTGAGTGCCGGCGCTGAGGTCGGGTACGGCGATGCGGATTTCCTTGAGTTCGGCGGCCTGGGCGGTGAATGCCAGTAAGCCCGCCAAGGCCGGTACGGCGATCAGGCTGATGACGCGTTTGAAGGGAATGTTCATGGGTGCGGCTCCTGGGCGACGGCGTTGAGGAGCTGAAAGTAGGCTGAATCGTGACCTGCACTTAAATACTATAAATTCACATTTTTATATCTTTTAGGCCTAAGTGAGCGAGTACGGGGCGCCTGGAGCGGTATGCATGACCAGCATCGAAAATATTCTTCGAATGCATTGGATGCGTATTGGCTGGAGGCCTTAAATGGTCTTGCTTATCTCCCAATAGAATTGATTTGAATTTTTATAGAACAATTTTGCATACAACCTAAAACCCTGTGGGAGCGGGTTTGCTCGCGAAGGCGATGGATCAATCGATACGTCATTGCCTGACACGCCGTCTTCGCGAGCAAGCCCGTTCCCACAAAAGGCAGGCCGTATTGCAACCCGACAACGGAGGTCGTCCATGGCCCGTGTTTCCCTTCTCAGCCTGCCGCTGGCAGCGCCGCCGCTCAACGGCCGGCGGTTATGGCCAACACTGAACCAACGCCTGTTGCCTTGGCTGCTGCCCCTGAGCCTGTTCGCACTGTGGTGGCTGGCCAGCCGCAATCAGTGGATGAGTGAACAGATCCTGCCGCCGCCTTCGCTGGTCTGGAACAGCGCGCTGGAACTGTCCCACGGCGAGTTGTGGAGCCATCTGTGGATCAGCCTGCAACGTCTGTTCTGGGGGCTGCTGGCGGGGATCACGGCGGGTGCGATATTGGGCGCGGCGCTGGGTTTCAGCCGCACACTGGAACGCCTGGTGTTCCCGACATTCGCCGGGTTGGCGCAAGTCCCGACGCTGGCGTGGATTCCACTGTTCATGGTGTTTTTCGGCATCGGCGAAGTGTTGAAACTGGTGGTGCTGATCAAGGCCATCGTGGTGCCGGTGACCCTGCACACGTTGGTGGGCGTACGTGATGCACAACCCAAATTGCGGGAAGCAGCCGCGGTGCTGCGCCTGCCGCCACGCTTGTTGATCCGCCGCCTGGTGCTGCCCGCCGCCTTGCCGGCGTTCATGGCCGGTGTGCGCCTGGCACTGGCCGCTGGCTGGACCTCATTGCTCGCCGTCGAACTGCTCGCCTCCAGCGAAGGCATCGGTTACCTGATGGTCTGGGCGCGGCAGTTGTTCATGCTCGACATCGTATTTGTGTGCATCGTGGTGATCGGCTTGATCGGTGTGGCCATGGATCGCGGCATCGGCCTGCTGGACAAAAAACTGGTGCACTGGCCGCACCCGGCCACGGCCGAAATTCGCCGTGGCCCTAAATATCAAGGTTGGCAACGCCTGCAGCCCTGGTTGCTGCCGCTGGCGTTGCTACTGCTGTGGCAACTGGCGACGAATCAGCAATGGGTGGACGCCAACATTCTGATCAGCCCGCTGACAGTGCTGGAGACCACTTGGAACGGTTTACTCGACGGCACGCTGATCAGCGGCATGGCGCTGAGCCTGGGGCGCACCCTTGGCGGTCTATTGCTCGGCGGCGGCCTCGGTTTTGCGCTGGGCTTGCTACTCGGACTTTCTCGCGCCAGTGAACGAGTCCTCGGCCCAACCCTCGCCGCGCTGCGCCAGATCGCGATTTTCGCATGGGTGCCGCTGCTCACCGCCTGGTTCGGCCTTGGGGAACTCGCCAAGTGGGTCTTCGTCGCCCTCGCCGCGTTTTTCCCGTTGTTCATCGCCACCCAACGCAGCGTCGCCAACCTCTCGCCACAACTGAACGAGGCCGCCCGAGTGCTGCGTCTGAATCTGCGGCAACGCCTCGCCCGCCTGGTTCTGCCGGGCGCAGCGCCAGGGATTTTCGCCGGCCTGAGGCTGAGCCTGATCTACGCCTGGCTGGGCACCATCGGCGCCGAATATTTCATGCCGTCCAACGGCGGCATCGGCAGCCAGATGATCGGCGCCCAACAACTGCTGCGAATGGACCTGATCATGGCCGGCATGTTGCTGGTCGGCCTCACCGGCGCCCTGCTCAACCTCATTGGCCAACGCCTCGAAACCCGCGCCACCCGCTGGAGACACGCATGAACGCACCCATCGTCAGCTTCAACCACGTAGGCAAAACCTTCGACGTCGACGGCTTTGAACTGGAGGCCATCCGCGAATTCAACCTGGACATTGCCGAGGGCGAATTCGTCGCGATTGTCGGCTCCAGCGGCTGTGGAAAATCCACGTTGCTGCGGCTGCTGGTGGGCCTCGATACGCAGTTTCGTGGGCAGATCAGCGTCGACGGCCAAGCCGTCACCGGCATCGGCGGCGAACGCGGCATCGTCTTTCAGGAGCACCGCCTGTTCCCCTGGCTGACGGTGGCCGACAACATCGGCCTGGGCCTGGTCAACGAGCCGTTGAGTGCTGAGCAAAAGCACAAGCGCATCAGCGATTTCATTGACCTGGTGGGCCTGCGCAACTTCAGCCGCGCTTATCCACACCAGCTCTCCGGCGGCATGGCGCAACGGGTGGCGATCGCTCGCGGCCTGGTGGCCAGCCCAAGGATTCTGCTGCTGGACGAACCCTTCGGCGCCCTCGATGCCCTGACCCGCCAGCAGATGCAGGACGAACTGCTGGCGATCCGCGCGCGGGCAAAAATCACCACGATTCTGGTCACCCACGATGTCGAGGAAGCGATCTTCCTCGCCGACCGCGTGGTGGTGATGGAGCCGCGTCCCGGGCGCATCAAAAAAGTGGTCGACATCGCCCTGCCCCATCCGCGCCTGCGCAGCAGTTTCGACTTCCACCAGCTGCGCGAAGAGCTGCTGCACGAACTCACCAGCGACGATCACTACCAACCGCCTGTGCCGGTGCAGGTGCGTGATTTGCCACTGTCTTTCATTGCCTGCTGAACAGGAGATTCTTGATGCCGCAACGTCCCAACTTTCTGGTGATCCTGGCCGATGACCTGGGCTTTTCCGATATCGGCGCATTCGGCGGAGAGATCGCCACGCCGAACCTCGATGCCCTGGCCAACAACGGCCTGCGCCTGACCGATTTCCACACTGCACCGACCTGCTCGCCGACGCGTTCGATGCTGCTGACCGGCACCGATCACCACATCGCCGGCATCGGCACCATGGCCGAAGCCCTGACCCCGGACCTGATCGGCAAGCCTGGTTACGAGGGGTACCTGAACGATCGCGTCGCCGCCTTGCCCGAGCTGCTGCGCGAGGCCGGTTACCAGACGTTGATGAGCGGCAAATGGCACCTGGGCCTGACCGCCGAACTGGCGCCCCATGCCCGTGGTTTCGAGCGTTCGTTCTCGCTGCTGCCGGGCGCCGCCAACCATTACGGGTTCGAGCCGACCTACGACGAACACACGCCGGGCCTGTTGAAATCCACCCCGGCGCTGTACATCGAAGACGATAAATTCATCGACGAATTGCCGAAGGATTTCTATTCCTCCGATGCCTTCGGCGACAAGCTGCTGCAATACCTCAAGGAGCGCGATCAAACCCGGCCGTTCTTCGCTTACCTGCCGTTTTCCGCGCCGCACTGGCCGTTGCAAGCGCCTGCGGAGGTGGTCGAGAAATACCGCGGCCGCTATGACGCCGGTCCCGAAGTGTTGCGCCTGGAGCGCCTGGAAAAACTCAAGGCCCTGGGGCTGATCGAGGCGGATGTCGAGCCGCATCCGCTGATCCAGCTCAGCGCCCAATGGGACGCCTTGAGCGACGAACAACGGCAGATTTCCGCACGGGCCATGGAGGTGTATGCGGCGATGGTCGAGCGCATGGACTGGAACATCGGTCGCGTCGTCGACTACCTGCGTAACCAGGGCCAACTGGACAACACGTTCATCCTGTTCATGTCCGATAACGGCGCCGAAGGTGCGCTGCTGGAAGCATTCCCAAAATTCGGTCCAGAGCTGCTGACCTACCTCAACCAGCATTACGACAACAGCCTGGACAACATCGGCCGCGCCAATTCCTACGTCTGGTACGGGCCGAACTGGGCGCAAGTGGCGACCGCGCCTTCGCGGCTGTTCAAGGCGTTCACCACCGAAGGCGGGATTCGGGTGCCCGCGCTGGTGCACTACCCGCAACTGCCGCTCAAGGGGCAGATCAGCCATGGGTTCGGCACTGTGATGGACATCACGCCGACCATTCTCGACCTCGCCGGGGTGCGCCATCCGGGCAAGCAATGGCGCGGTAAGCCAGTGGCACCGTTGCGCGGCAAGTCGTGGCTGGGGTTTCTATCGGGCGAAACGGCGCAAGTGCATGACGAGCACACCGTGACGGGTTGGGAGTTGTTCGGGCGGCGGGCGATTCGCCAGGGGCAATGGAAAGCCGTCTACATCCCGGGGCCGGTGGGGCCGGCGACCTGGCAGCTTTATGATCTGGGCAGCGATCCGGGGGAGATTCATGACCTGGCGTTGAGTCAGCCTGCCAAGCTCAACCTGTTGATCGAGCATTGGCAGAACTATGTGGATGAGACCGGGGTGATATTGAGTGAGTCGCCGTTTCAGCCGGATTGAGGTTGCCTCAACCGGCCTCTTCGCGAGCAAGCCCGCTCCCACATTTGATCTCGGTTGTTCACAAATTTTGCGAACGCTGAAGATCCACTGTGGGAGCGGGCTTGCTCGCGAAGGCGTCCTCTCAGTCAACCATTAAGCCTGCGCCGCACGCACCTCTTCTCGCGCTGCAACATCCCCACGCACAAACCGGTTCGCCCGCGCAAACGTCCCGAAATCATTGAACCGCACCCCCATCTCACGCATCACCTTATGCGCCACCGGCACGGTCAACTGGCGGATGTAGAACGGTTCCTTCACCACAAAGTGATGAATCCCATGGCTGCTGCCGAAGTTGAAGCAGAACGCCTGCAACGGCCACAGCCACCGGGCATTGAGCACCTGGCACTGCTGCATCACGTTGCCCGGCTCGATGTCGCCGTAGTAGTGCATGTTGGAGCTGATGAAGTGCAGGCAGAAAGTGCGCAGCACGTTCGGGCCGATGATCACCACTGCGGCGATATCGATCACGTTCATCACCGACAGCGTGGTTGCCGACCACTCGATCGGCGTGCCCATCAGGTAGGCGATGCCGTTCGCGGCGTGGAAGCCGAGAAACACGTACCACGCGCCCCAATGCATCAGCGCCAGTGGCGCGTAGACCTTCAGGGTGCGGTGGATGATGCTGAACTTTTGCGCCCAGGTCCTGGCCCGCAGCATGCGAATGAACGACGACATCATGTTGTCGCCAATCATCAACAACCGCGCGAATCCCCAAGGCTCGCCGTTGGTGATGGCGCGTTCTTCCATGTCGGTCTCGGTGCCGGACACCTTGTGGTGATTGAGGTGCAGGTGTCGACGAATCCATGGATTGATCGTGCTCGGACGCGCCAGCCAGACCAGCCCCATCATCAGGTTGTGCGGCAGCCGCTGCTTGCGAAAGTACATGCTGTGAATCAGGTCGTGCTCGAGTTCGTGGGTCAAGGACGCGAAAAAAGCATTGAGCAGCAAGCACACCCACCACGCCATGTAACCCTCGATGTAGAGCACCGCCGAACCGATCATGCCGGCCAGGGCGAAGGCCAGAATGCCCGCGCCCAAGGCGTCCTGATGCTTGAGAACCGGGTAGCGCTGGCGCAGTTCGACACCCTTGGCCAGCACCACTTCGCGAATATGTGCAGATCGCTGAGCAGCATTCAGTCGCTGGGGACTTGCAGAAGTACCTTGCATGCTTCCATCCTCTGGTTATTGATGTTCGCATCCTGCCCGCTTCATACGCCTGGAGCGGTAGCCGAGAACGCCAACCTGTTGACCGGAAGCGCCAATCAGCATGACCGAACCGACCTCCCTCGCCAGCTGGACCCGCGCCCTGCGCAAGCA
The DNA here is from genome assembly GCF_035064975.1 of Pseudomonas sp. YuFO20. Lineage (NCBI taxonomy): Bacteria > Pseudomonadati > Pseudomonadota > Gammaproteobacteria > Pseudomonadales > Pseudomonadaceae > Pseudomonas > Pseudomonas sp. YuFO20. The sequence continues at coordinate 65,069 of NZ_JAXDEO010000009.1, read as the reverse complement.
ACTCGACGCCCTGGGCCTCGACAGCACTGCCCTGTGCCAGCAAGCCGGGCTCGATCCGCAACTGATGGACGACCCCAACGCCCGTTATCCGTTGTCCGGAACCACGCGCCTGTGGGAAATCGCGGTGCAGGTCAGCGGCGACCCGGCGATCGGCTTGCGCGTCTCGCGCTTCGTCAGCCCCACCACCTTTCACGCACTCGGGTATGCGCTGGTGGCCAGCGGCAGCCTGCGGGAAGTCTTCGAACGCATCGTGCGTTATCACCAGGTGGTCAGTGACGCCCTGGAACTGGAACTGACCCGCGGCGAAGACCGCTACTGTTTCCACCTGAGGATTCCGCCAGGCAATCCGGCCCCGGCCTATGAGGCCATCGACGCCTTCGTGGCGATTTATGTGCGCACCTGCCGCAACCGCCTGGGCCGCGACTATGCACCGCTGGCGGTGTACTTGCGTCGTCCTGAGCCGGCGGACCCGCATCAATGGCACAAGGTCTTTCGCTCACCGGTGTATTTCGCCACCGGGGAGGATCGGTTGGAGTTCGCGCTGGCGGACTTTGACAGTCACCTGGACGACGCCAACCCGGAACTGGCCGAACACAACGAAGCCGTGCTCAACCGCACCCTGGCGCAACTCAAGCCGCTGACCTGGGAGCGCAAGGTCCGCGACGCCATCGAAGAGCAACTGCCGGAAGGCGAACCCAGTGCCGAACACATCGCCAAGGCACTGCACCTGAGCCTGCGCAGCCTGCAACGGCACCTGGCGGATGAGGGATGTCGGTTCGATACGCTGCTCAACGAAAGCCGCGAAAACCTGGCGTTGCTGCACCTGCGTGATCCGCAATGCTCGTTGAGCGAAATCAGCTATTTGCTGGGGTTTGCCGATACCAGCAGTTTCAGCCGTGCGTTCAAGCGCTGGACGGGGATCACGCCGGGGCAGTTTCGCGATGGGTTGCGCTGATCAGCTCTTCACAAGACTGCGGGCCATACCTGATTTCCACTGTTCCATCAGCGCTTCGCCAACGCTCGCAAAGTGACGATTGCCCTTGATGTGGTCCGCCATCTCCGTCATTGCCATGTCCATGCCATGTGCGACTTGCTGCAACAGCTCATTACAGCGTCCCTCGGTCAGATTGCAGGCCGACCGGCCAAAGCGCATCAGCATTTTGTACTTGGGCCATGCTTTTGACCCGCCTAGCAACAACGCCATACTGTCGTTCTTGATGTAGACCGAAGTGGTCACGATGTCGTAGGCGGGAGCGAGGTTGATTTGCGCATCCGTACCACAATCCTCGTACAGCACACCGAAGTTCTTGAGGTGAGCATCGCCATTTTTCAGGCCGGACGAGAGCGCAACAATCTTGAAAAAAGACTCCAACGCATGGTTGAGCAATGGCGGGGAGACGAATGCTCTTATCTGCCTTGCGGCACCTTCGTATGAACCATCGTATTTAGCCTTCGAAGGCCAGGCATTCAGGACGCAGAAATCCTCGAACCCCAAGTAACCTCGCTCATTCAGATCGAAACGTTCGACGACCAGGAATTTGCCGTGCTCGCTAAGTTCGAACTTCGGGACTTCAAGGCCCGAGTGCAAGGCGGCCCGCATGCAAAAATACTCGTTGGCCGCAAGCTCAGGGTATTCCTCGGGCCGGAAGGACTTGACCAGGTGCGTCGCGCCTCGATGAATCAACCGGTCGACAGTCGTCGCACTGTCACGGACAAGCACCTTCGGCTGCACGCCGGAAACGCCCGAGTATTGGCCATACGTGCGCAATAGATCATCGAACAAACCTTGCGCACCGTCGTGAACCAGCAGGTCCGCGAGGCTGGTTTCAGGTGGACGGTCGCTCGCATCCTGCGCGTTTGCAATGCCCACTCGACCAAGCTGGTACGGGCCAACAATCGCCAGCATTGTAAAGTCATCGAAACCCCTGACCGCTTTACTGAAACGACGAACCAACTCTTCGCGCAGAGCTCCCTCTGGCAAGTTCATTTCGAAAATTGGCGGAACACCTCGTTCCCACGTGTAGCTTTCGAGACGAGCCGGCATGGTCAACGAAACCGCGTTTTCTTCCTGCGTGCTGTCGGCATAGGTAAAAACCGAATCACTGCGCGACTGACCACGCCCGAGCGTGCCGGCCACGGCTCCCGAGACACTGATATATAGCCGGTCCTGCTCCTGCGGCTCAGCCATGGAAGTTTGCCTTCTTCAGAGAGTCCAGCGTTGGACGCTGCGCCTGACGAGGCACGGCGATGAGCTCATAGCCGAACCCGTTGAGGATCGCCTCAACCTTGCGCAGACCGATTTCGGAGATCGTGTTGTTCTCGATTCCAGAAATCGTGGAGCGGCTCATTCCGTACTGTTTTCCCAGCGCCTGCTGGGAAAGCTTTTGCTCTTTACGCAGTGAGCGGATCAGTTCACCAAGGTTTTCCATTTATCGACCTGCATCGTATACCGTGCAAAGCACCACGAAATGTGGAATATGCATTGTATTTAGTGCAGTTTAAAGACTAAGTCCAGCTGGTTTTTTACAGCGCCTGAAAACTTCAGCGTCCCTGACCCCGCCGCAACAACTTGCGCACCCGCGCCACCAGTTCACTCACGGCAAAGGGCTTGAGCAGGTAATCATCCTCGTGCAACTCCAAGCCGCGCAGGCGATCCTCGATACCATCCTTGGTAGTGAGCAGGAGCACTGGGGTCTCACCGAGCTTGCGGATCTGTTGCAGCAACTGCCAACCATTGAGCCCCGGCAGCATGACGTCGAGGATGATCAGCTCATACTCGCCCGCCTCGATGAAGCGCCGGCCGTCCATACCGTTGACTGCCACATCCACCGCATAGCTCGCTTCGCTCAGGCCATTGGCCAGGAGTTTGGCGGTCTCGGGTTCGTCTTCCACTAGCAATACACGCATGGCACACCTCGATTGTCGTTCCGACAGGCTAGGCGCGTTTGCCGGTAAAGCCCACCATTAAACGGCAACTAACGCCCGCAACCGCTGAACATCGAGGATTTCAATTTCGCCATACCCCAGATTCAATATCCCCTGCCCCTGCAAATCCTTGAGGATCTGGTTGGTGGTCTGCCGTGACAGCGACAACATCGAAGCAAGCTGCTCCTGCGGCAATTGCAGGACGCGGCGTGGTTCGTCGATTTCGCCGTACCCTTCGGCGATCATCAGCAAGCGATGGGCCAGCCGCACCGGGGCCGGCATCAGGCTCAGCTGTTCGAGATTGATGAAGGTCAGGCGCAGTTTCTGACTCATCAGCAGCGCCAGTTGCCGCCAGTACACCGGCTGTTCATCGAGCAACGTGAGCAGGGCGATTTGCGGAATGTGCAACAGCGTGCACGGGCCCAGTCCAAAGGCGTCGTGGGTACGCGCCTGGCCATCGAACAGGCAGATTTCGCCAAACCAGTGCGGCGCTTCCACCAGGCTCAGCAACGCCTCTTTGCCCTGCTCGTTCACGGCGCCTATACGCACCGCGCCTTCGAGCACCGCGTACAGGCCACAGGGCTGATCGCCGCGCTGGAACAGGCGCTGACCGGCTGATAAGCGCCGCACCCTGGCGGCGTCCAGCAGACTATCCTGTAGGGAAACAGGCAAATGGCTGAACCACTGGCCGCGCAACAGGCGTGGCCGCCAGTCCTGCATATCCATGAAAACTCCTAGAGATTGTCGCCTGGCTGACAGAGCAGTGAATGGCCCCGAGGCATGATCGTGCACCCTACAGGAGGAACAACAATGAAAAAAAGCCTCGTTGATCATCTCAGTCAATACGCCGCCTACCACCGTGATCCGCGCAACATTGCCACCCACTTTGTCGGCATCCCGTTGATTGTAGTGGCGGTGGCGGTGTTGCTGTCTCGTCCGCAATGGGCTGGGGGTTGGCTTTCACCGGCGGTGCTGGTCGCGCTGGCGTCGGCGTGGTTCTACCTGCGCCTGGAGTTGCGCCTTGGGGTGTTGATGACGGTGTTGCTGGGGCTGTGCATTTGGGCGGGCCAGGTCCTGGCGCAGCAAAGCACGCTGGTCTGGCTGAGCAGCGGCGTGGCGATGTTTGTGATTGGCTGGGCGATCCAGTTTGTTGGCCACCATTATGAAGGGCGCAAACCGGCGTTTGTCGATGATGTGACGGGGTTGATTGTCGGGCCGTTGTTTGTGGTGGTTGAGTTGGCGTTTTTGCTCGGGTTGCGGCATGAGCTGAAAGAGCAGATCGAGGCGCGGGCGGGGGGTGTGCGGGTCAATCCAAACAAAGCGGCGGCCTGAGCGGATCTGTAGGAGCTGGCTTGCCGGCGAAAGCGGTGTGTATGACACACCGCGTCATCGTTAATCGCTGGCAAGCCAGCTCCTACAGGTCAGAGGTTGGCGACCTTCTGCCAGACCTTCGGCTTGAAGAACAGCGTCTCGCCCTTGGCCAACCCGATCAGGCTGTCGTGATCCTTGACCACTTCGGCTTCGATCAGATCACTCTGGCCTTCGACCTTCAGCGTCACCCGCGTCGTCGCACCCAACGGACGGATATCGCGCACTTGCGCGGCGTGGTGATCTTCCAGTTCATGGCGCGACAGCGACACCTCGTGCGGACGGAACAGCACATGATTGTCTTCGCCCAGGTGCAGACGGTTCGAATCACCGAGGAAGTGATAAACGAAATCGCTGGCTGGATTTTCGTAGACGTCACCCGGTGCGCCGATCTGCTCGATCACGCCCTTGTTCATCACCACGATGCGGTCGGCGACTTCCATCGCCTCTTCCTGGTCGTGGGTCACGAAAACGGACGTCAGGTTGATGTCTTCGTGCAGACGCGCCAACCAGCGACGCAGCTCTTTACGAACCTTGGCGTCGAGGGCGCCGAAGGGTTCGTCGAGCAGCAGCACTTTCGGCTCCACCGCCAGGGCACGGGCCAGGGCGATACGCTGACGCTGGCCACCGGACAGTTGTTCCGGATAACGATCCGACAGCCAATCCAGCTGCACCATGTTCAGCAGTTCGTGCACCTTGGTCGCGATCTGGCTTTCGCTCGGGCGCTGGTTTTTCGGCTTCATGCGCAGGCCGAACGCGACGTTGTCGAACACCGTCATGTGGCGGAACAAAGCGTAGTGCTGGAACACGAAACCGACGTTGCGATCACGCACGTCGTGGCCGGAAACGTCTTCGCCGTGGAACACGATATTGCCCTGGTCCGGGGTTTCCAGGCCGGCGATGATCCGCAGCAACGTGGTCTTGCCGCAGCCCGACGGGCCGAGCAGCGCGACCAGTTCGCCGCTCTGGATGTCCAGGCTGATGTTGTCCAGGGCCTTGAACGCATTGAAATTCTTGCTGACGTTACGCACTTCGATCGACATGAATTATTCCTCCGCGGCGCTGGCGCGCAGGCGGTTGATACGGTTTTCGCTCCACTGCTTGAGCAGCAGGATGAAGAGCGCCAGGATCAGCAACAGGCTCGCCACGGCGAACGCGGCCACGTGGTTGTATTCGTTGTAGAGGATCTCGACGTGCAGCGGCAAGGTGTTGGTCACCCCGCGAATGTGCCCGGAAACCACCGACACCGCACCGAATTCCCCCATGGCCCGCGCGGTACAGAGCACCACGCCGTAGATCAGGCCCCATTTGATGTTGGGTACGGTGACGTGCCAGAACATCTGCCAGCCATTGGCCCCGAGCAAGCGCGCGGCCTCCTCTTCCTGGGTGCCCTGCTCCTGCATCAGCGGGATCAGTTCACGGGCCACGAACGGCACGGTGACGAATATCGTCGCCAGCACGATGCCTGGCAAGGCGAAGACGATCTGGATGTCGTGGTCCTGCAACCACGGGCCGAACAGGCCCTGGGCGCCGAACATCAACACATAGACCAGGCCGGCGATGACCGGCGATACCGAGAACGGCAGGTCGATCAGGGTCACCAGCATGCTCTTGCCGCGGAACGAGTACTTGCTCACGCACCACGCGGCACTGACGCCGAACACCAGGTTCAACGGCACCGAAATCAGTACGGCAATCAACGTCAGCTTCAGCGCCGACAGTGCGTCGGGTTCGAAGATCGCGGTGAAGAACGCACCCAGGCCGTTTTTCAAACCCTGGGACACCACGATGAACAGCGGCAGCAACAGGAACAGCGCAAAAATCAGCCAGCCAAGACCGATCAGGATTCGCCGCGAGGTCGCGCTGCCACGGCGGGCAGCGTTGGCCGAAGAGGCGGCAGCAATAGACGATTGGGACATTGTTCGCGCCTCCTTATGGGGTTTCGATGCGCCGCTGCAGCAAGTTGATCAGCAGCAACAGAATGAAGGAAACCACCAGCATCAGTACACCAATGGAGGTAGCGCCGGTGTAATCGTACTGGTCCAGCTTGACCATGATCAGCAGCGGCAGGATCTCGGTTTTCATCGGCATGTTGCCGGCGATGAAAATCACCGAACCGTACTCGCCGACCCCGCGGGCAAAGGCCAGGGCGAAACCGGTCAACCAGGCCGGAAGCAATGCCGGCACCAGGATATGACGGAACACCTGCAACGGTTTTGCACCCAGGCACGCCGCCGCTTCTTCCACTTCACGGGGAATATCGGCCAGCACTGGCTGTACGGTACGTACTACGAATGGAAGTGTCACAAAAGTGAGGGCAAGGGTGATGCCCAAGGGGGTGTAGGCGATCTTGAAACCCAGATCCGCTGCAAACTGACCCACCAGGCCGGTTGGGGTGTACAGCGCGGTCAGCGCAATACCGGCCACGGCGGTGGGCAATGCGAAGGGCAAATCGATCATCGCATCGATGATTTTGCGTCCCGGGAAGGTATAGCGCACCAGCACCCAGGCCAGCAGCGTGCCGATGATGCCGTTGATGATCGCCGCGTACAGGGCGGTGCCGAAGCTCAGCTTCAGCGCCGCCAGCACCCTTGGCGCCGAGATGATTGCCCAGAACTGCTCCCAGGTGAGTTGAGCGGCATGCACGAACATCGCCGCCAGTGGTATGAGCACAATCAGGCTGAGGTACACCAAGGTGTAGCCCAGCGTCAGCCCGAAGCCGGGTATGACGGGGGAGATACGACGCGACATAAAAGTCCCTGGTTGAGAATGCACAAAGCCTCGAATCGCGATTCGAGGCTCATTGATGGCTATTTAAGATTACTGCGCCTGGTAGATCTGGTCGAATACGCCGCCGTCGTTGAAGAATTTCGGCTGCGCGGTTTTCCAGCCACCGAAGTCTTTGTCGATGGTCACCAGGTCCAGTTTCGGGAACTGCTGGACGTATTTCGAGGCGACTTCCTTGTCCCGTGGACGATAGAAGTTTTTCGCCGCAATTTCCTGGCCCGCCGGGCTGTACAGGTGCTTGAGGTAGGCCTCGGCGATCTGCTCGTTGCCCTTCTTCTCGGCGTTCTTGTCGACCACCGCCACTGGAGGCTCGGCAAGGATCGACAGCGAAGGCACGACAATTTCGAACTTGTCGGCGCCACCATCTTCTTTCAGGGCCAGGAACGCTTCGTTTTCCCACGCCAGCAACACGTCACCCTGACCGTTGTTGACGAAGGTGATGGTCGAACCGCGAGCACCGGTGTCCAGCACTGGCACGTGCTTGAACAGGGTTTGCACGTATTCCTTGGCCTTGGCTTCGTCACCGCCATTTGCTTTCAGGCCATAGGCCCAGGCGGCGAGGAAGTTCCAGCGCGCACCGCCTGAGGTTTTCGGGTTCGGGGTGATCACCGACACGTCGTTCTTGACCAGGTCGCCCCAGTCCTTGATGCCTTTAGGGTTGCCCTTGCGCACCAGGAACACGATGGTCGAGGTGTACGGCGTGCTGGCTTCCGGCAGACGCTTCTGCCAGTCCGCCGGCAGGGTCTTGCCGAGCTTGGCGATTTCGTCGATGTCTCCGGCCAGGGCCAGGGTCACCACGTCGGCGCGCAGGCCGTCGATCACCGCCCGGCCCTGTTTGCCCGAGCCACCATGGGATTGCTGGATTTTCACGCTGTCGCCGGGATTAGTTTTCTTCCAGAAATCGACGAATTCAGCGTTGTAATCCTGGTAGAGCTCGCGGGTCGGGTCGTACGACACGTTGAGCAGTTCGTAATCCTTGGCGACCGCAGAACCGGCAAACAGGGCACTGGCCAGGGCGGCCAAAGCGAAATGGCGAATCGACGACATGGTGAAAGCTCCTGGAATTCTAATTGTGTTGGCTATTTCTTATGGATTTCTGGGATCGCGGTGTCGGCTCAAAAAATCGCTTCAGGCCGGTTTGTTGCCCGGTTGCTGCAAGCGGAATTTCTCTTTTCGTTCTATCTGAACCACCTGGGCGTTGTGCACGGTGATTTCCACCGCGCCAAAACGCAGATCGCGCAGGGCGCTCTGGATTTCGCGCAGGATGGTTGCTTCGTCCTGGCCGTCAACGCTACGTAGAGATGCGCTCATGGTGCTGCTCCTTCGACTTAGAGGTTGCCTGGCAGTGGCGGCACTGCTTGCGGCGTGAGACCAATAGTAGAGAGGCGCAGATATTCTTAAAAAGACTATTTAAGAATGTTTATATAACCAGAAGACATTATTTGGTGGGACAAGGGTTTGCGGCGTTGAAGATCAAAAGATCGCAGCCTGCGGCAGCTCCTACAGCGTCCAATCCAGCTCCTTTGGCGGCACTGGGCGCCCGAACCAGTAACCCTGGCCCAGATCACTGCCATGCTCGAGCAGAAACGCCGCCTGCTCGACCTGCTCGATGCCCTCGGCTTGCACCTGCAGGCCCATGCTCTGTGCCAGGGCGATGATGACCCGCACAATGGCTGCGTCGTCCTCGTCCCTCGGCAACCCGGCGACAAAACCCTGGTCGATCTTGAGTTTCTGTACCGGCAAGCGTTTGAGCCGCAACAGCGACGAATAACCGGTGCCGAAATCATCGATGGCCAGCCGCACACCCAATTCCCGTAGCCGGTGCATGTGCTCAAGCGCGACCTCCGGATCTTCCATCACCGCGCTCTCGGTGACTTCCAGCTCCAGGCAGTCCGGGTCCAGGCCGGTTTCGCGCAGCACCTGAGCCACTTGCTGGTACAGCTCGCGGCCGGCGAACAGTCGCGATGAAACATTCACCGCGACAAACGACAGCTTCACGCCCGCCTGTTGCCACTGGCACATCTGCTGGCAGGCCTGGCGCATCACCCAGGCATCGATCCGGGCGATAAGCCCGGTTCGTTCGGCCACCGGGATGAATTGCGCCGGAGACACCAGACCGCGCTGCGGATGCTCCCAGCGCACCAGCGCCTCGACGCCGACCAGGCGACCACTCTTGAGATCGTGAACTGGCTGGTAAAACACCCGCAGCTCGTCTTGTTCAAGGGCCCTGCGCAGTTCAGAAGCGGTCTCGACCCGCTGCCGGGCCTGGGCCGTCAACGCTTCGGTGTAAAGGGCATAGCCATCACGCCCGCCGCTCTTGGCCTTGAACAGTGCCGAGTCGGCGTTGCGCAATAACTGCTCGGCACTCAAGGCGTCACTGGGGAACAGGCTGATACCGATGCTGGCGTTGATGAATAGCCGATGCCCGTGGATATCGAAAGGCTCCTTGAGGCCCTCGATGATCCGCTGGGCCAGCGCCGCGGCCTGCATCAATTGCGGACAGCTCTCGGCCAGCACGGCGAACTCATCACCACCCAGGCGCGCCAAGGTGATTGCGGGGTCGAGCATCGCAGTCAGGCGTTCGGCCACCGCCTTGAGTACTTGGTCACCGATCGAGTGCCCAAGGCTGTCGTTGATCATCACGAAGTGATCCAGATCGATCATCAGCAACGCGCAACCCCGCTTGTGGATCTGCGCCGACGCCAGGGCATGCGTGGCACGGTCGGTGAACAGCAGGCGATTGGGCAGGCCGGTAAGCGGATCGTGATGGGCCAGGTGCCTCAGTTCGTTTTCCGAGTCCTTGATGGCGCTGATATCGGAAAATACCGCCACGAAATGACTGCAACGCCCCAGGTCGTCGTGAATCATGCGAATGGTCTGCCATTGCGGATAGATTTCGCCGCTTTTGCGCCGGTTCCAGATTTCGCCGCTCCACTCGCCGACGCTGTTGAGAGTGGCGAACATCGCCTGATAGAAGGCCGGTGGATGATGCCCAGACTTGAACAGACTGGGTTGATGCCCCAGCACTTCTTCACGCTGATAGCCGGTGATCGCCATGAAGGCGCGGTTCACATGCACGATCAGCCCCTGGTGATCGGTGACCAACACGCCTTCGCGGGTGCAATCGAACACGGCGGCCGCCTGGCGCAGACGCTCGCGGTCTTCACTTCGTTCGGGCAATTTCGCGTCGACACCCAGGCAACGCAACAATCGCGTCCGGGCCATGAAGATCAAGCCGGCGCTCACCACCACCCAGGCATAACCGTTGATCAGTTGCCAGCGTAAGCGCTCGGCCGAGTTATCGAATAAACTGCTCAATAAATAACCACTGAACAGCATCCATATGACGGAAATCAGCAGGTAGAGCAGCGCTGCACGCACGGCATCGCGATAACTGGCAGACATAAGGCTGTCCATGTCCCTACGAAAAAGTCGGGATTATAGTTTAAAGACACATCCTGCCACTCTTATCTGAAAGGGCGACTGGTTTTATCTGTCCGCTTGGTGATAATGCATCGGCTGTTTTTTCTTTTTCGAGGGCCCAATAGCCTATGTGGTACCAAGGTTTTCTCGGCTTGTCGCCCTGGTCTCTGGTGGCAGTCACCTTGCTGATGACCCACGTCACGATCATCGGCGTCACGGTCTATCTGCACCGTTACTCAGCCCATCGCTCGCTTGAGCTGAATGCTGGCCTGAAACATTTCTTCCGCTTCTGGCTGTGGCTGACCACGGCGCAGAACACTCGCGAGTGGACCGCCATCCATCGCAAGCATCACGCCAAGTGCGAAACTGTCGACGACCCGCACAGCCCGGTGATCAAGGGTTTGTCCACCGTGCTGCGCAAAGGCGCCGAGTTGTATCGCGCCGAAGCGGAAAACCCCGAGACCCTGCGCATCTACGGCAAGAACTGCCCCGATGACTGGATCGAACGCAACGTCTACACCCGCTTCCCACTGCTGGGCGTGGCGATCATGGGCGTTATCGACCTGCTGCTGTTCGGCACCATCGGCATCACCATCTGGGCCATCCAGATGATGTGGATCCCGGTGTGGGCCGCCGGCGTGGTCAATGGCCTGGGCCATGCCGTCGGCTACCGCAACTTCGAGTGTCGCGATGCAGCGACCAACCTGGTGCCCTGGGGCATCCTGATCGGTGGTGAAGAGCTGCATAACAACCATCACACCTACCCTAACTCGGCAAAACTGTCGGTGAAGAAGTGGGAGTTCGACCTGGGCTGGGCCTGGATCCAGGTGTTCAGCTTCCTGCGCCTGGCCAAGGTCCAGCGGGTCGCGCCGATTGCCCACCGTGTCGAAGGCAAGGGCAACCTGGACATGGACACCGCCATGGCGATCCTCAACAACCGCTTCCAGATCATGGCCCAGTACCGCAAGCTGGTGATCGGGCCGTTGGTCAAGCAAGAGCTGGAAAAGGTCGATCACTCGGTGCGCCACCAGTTCCATCGCGCCAAGCGTTTGCTTTCGCGGGAAACCAGCCTGCTGGACGACAAGCACCACGTTCGTATCCAGACCATGCTCGAACACAGCCAGGCGCTGAAGGTCATCTACGAGAAACGCCTGGCCTTGCAGCAGATCTGGGTCAAGACCAGCTCAAATGGTCACGACATGCTGGCCGCCATCAAGGATTGGGTACACGAAGCGGAAGCCAGCGGGATTCAATCCCTGCGTGACTTTGCCGATCAGTTGAAGACCTATTCCCTGCGCCCAAGCGCTGCCTGACACCGTTGATCGGTGCGCCCTTTAGCAGGGCGCACCCTTCGGAACTTCGCTACAAATCCCTTATCTCAAAGACACTTCGCCATCCTGGCGGGCTTGAACGTGGCCGCTTCGAACCTGGAGCGACGCACGCCCTTTGAGATTTGTGTCGATGGTCAACAATCAACAAGACTCATCCCCTGTGCAGTGGCCCGAGGCCGCGCAAACCCTGATGGCGCTGATGCACGCCCAGGGCGAGGTGGCGCGCCTGAGCGAGCGTGAACAGCTGTTCAGCACCTTGCTGGTGAGCGTCAACGCGGTGCTGTGGGCATTCAACTGGGAAACCCGTCAGGTGCTGTATGTCAGCCCTGCCTATGAACGGATTTTCGGCCGCAGCGCCGACCTGCTGCTGGCCGACTACAACCAATGGCGCGACAGCATTTACCCCGACGACCTCGAGTACGCCGAGCGCAGCCTGGCGGACGTGCTGGTCAAGGGCGCCGTTGAAGATCGCGAGTACCGGATCATGACCGCCGACGGGCAGCTGCGCTGGCTCAGCGACAAGTGCTTCATCAACCGTCAGGCCGAGCCTGGTCAGCCGGTGATCATTGTCGGCATCGCTGAAGACATCACCGACAAGAAGCAACTGGAGTCCGAACTGCAACGGCTGGCGACCACCGACGCCCTGACCCGCAGCAGCAACCGCCGGCATTTCTTCGAAGGCGCCGAGCAGGAATTCGAACAGGCGCGACAACAGGGCACGCCGCTATCGTTCCTCATGCTGGACATCGATGATTTCAAGGTGATCAACGACACCTATGGCCACCAGGAAGGCGACAACGTGCTGCAGCACATTGCCGACAGCGGCCGCGCGGCGCTGCGCCGCGGCGATCTGTTCGGGCGCATTGGCGGCGAGGAATTCGCCGCGGTGTTCCCCGGTTGCACGCCGCAGATGGCCCTGCAGGTGGCTGAGCGCGTGCAACGGGAGATTCAGAGCCTGAGCTTCAACCATGATGGCCAGACGTTCGGCATCACCGTCAGCCAGGGCCTGACCAGCCTTACGGCCGAGGATGAAAGCGTGGAAAACCTGTTTGCCCGGGCGGATGCGGCAATGTACGAGGCCAAGCGCCAGGGCAAGAATCGCATCATCACCGCCTGACCCGTCCAACACAGGACCAATGTGGGAGCGGGCTTGCTCGCGAAGGAGGTATTTCAGGCAACATCCATGTCGTCTGGCCCACCGCTTTCGCGAGCAAGCCCGCTCCCACAAGGGGAAGATGAGGAGCCTACCTCTTGTGCATCCTTACCAACTCCGGCAAGCCAATCCTCAGCAACCGCGCCGTCCGGCTATTGGCCAGCGTCTCAAGGCCCTCATGCTCGTTCAGGCGCGCCAATTGCGCCGCCATGTTCATCACCAGGGCTTCACGGGAGTAAACCCCGCCACCGAGCTGGTAAGCGGCTGCAATCAGCTGTCGCAGCTCCAACGGCAGACGCCAGCGGGTGCGCAACGCCGAACCGTAGGCGGCACTGAACTCGGCCAATGCCTCGCCCACTTGCTCCTGCTCGTCCAGTTCGCCACCGGCCTGTTTCCATTCCTGCAAACAGCGCAACAACGCCAGGTCGCCCAGTCGATGCAGCATGCCGGCGCAGTAGCAACGCGCCTGGTCCAGATCCAGCAAGCGCGCCAGCGTTCGCGCGTACTCGGCGGTGTGCAGCGACAAATCCCAGTAACGCTCGGCATAGTCCGCCAGCTGCGGATCGCTGAGCCGAGCACTGCGCTTGAGCGTCAGGCCCAGGATCAGGTTCATGCTTTGCCCGGTGCCCAACCGGTGCAGGGCCTGGCTCAGGGTCTGCACAGCGGTGCCATGGTGCTGGGCGGCACTGTTGGCGGCGGCGATCAGCACGGCGGTAACCTGTGGATCGGTGCGGATCTCGTCTTCCAGCACCGTCAGATCCAGGCCGTTGGGGTTGAGGCTTCGTTTGACCGCCACTTGCACGTCAGTCATCAGCGGCGCGCCCTCCGCCAGCTCGCGGCGGCGCTCAAGGAACACCGGCAAGGTCATGCTCGGCGCCAGCGCCGGCACTTCGCACGACACCTCTTCCCCAGCGTTGAGCAGCAACACCTGCAGGCGCTGGGTCAGGCTGGCCATGTTCAGGGGTTTGGTCAGGTAAGCAGCAGGGGCCAGCGGCAAGGCCTCACGCACGCTCGCACTGTCGTTGCGGCTGCTCATCAGAATGAACGGCAACGGTGGATTGCGTTTGCGCTGACGCACACTGCGCAACACATTCAGGCCATCGACGCCTGGCAACCCCCAGTCGGCGATGACCAGGTCGTAAGGGTTTGACGCCAGCAACTCCAGCGCCTGCTGACCATCGGCACACAAATCCAGCCGTGCATCGCAGCGAACGTTCAACAACACTTCCTTGAGCAGATCCCGGGACCACGGGTCGGCCTCGGCGATCAACACTCGCGGAATCGCGGGTAAAATGACGACTGTCATACAGCTCTCCCTGGCAATCCGTGAACCTTAAGCCAAAGCCGGCCACCGGATACAGCGCTAATACGCGGGTTGTGTTTTCGGGGGTATGAAAAAACCCGCCGAAGCGGGTTTTTTGTGAAGCAGGTCACACTCGGTGATCAGAGCTCGGAGAAGCACTCTTCGATGATCGCCAGGCCTTTGTCCAGTTGCTCGTCCGGCGAAGTCAGCGGTACCAGGACGCGCAGAACGTTGCCGTAGGTGCCGCAGGACAGCAGGATCAGGCCCTTGTCGCGAGCCTTGGCCACAACGGACGCTACAGCTGCAGCGTTCGGCTTGTGGCTGTCGCCGTTTTCGAACAGCTCGACCGCGATCATCGCGCCCAGGGCACGCACTTCACCGATCACCGGGTACTTGGCCTGGATGGCTTTCAGGCCAGTCACCAGACGCTCGCCGACTGCCTTGCAGCGGTCCAGCAGGTGCTCTTCTTCGAACACTTCCATCACGGCCAGGGCCGCGGCGCAAGCGATCGGGCTACCGGCGTAGGTGCCGCCCAGGCCGCCTGGAGCGATGGCGTCCATGTATTCGGCCTTGCCGCACACACCGGCCAGCGGGAAGCCGCCAGCGATGGATTTGGCGAAGGTGGTCAGGTCGGCAGCAACGCCCATCTGTTCCATGGCGAAGAACGTACCGGTACGGCCAGCGCCAGTCTGTACTTCGTCAGCGATCAGCAGGATGCCGTGCTGGTCGCACAGGGCACGCAGACGCTTCATGAATTCTTTCGGAGCGACGTAGAAACCACCTTCGCCCTGAACCGGCTCGATGATGATCGCGGCGATGTCTTTCGGCTCGGCATCGTTCTTGAAGATGCGTTCGATGGAAGCGATCGAATCGTCGATGCTCACACCGTGCAGTTCGTTCGGGTACAGCGCGCGGAAGATGCCGCCTGGCATCAGGCCCATGCCGGCCGAGTAAGGCACGACTTTACCGGTCAGGCCCAGGGTCATCATGGTGCGACCGTGGTAAGCGCCGGTGAACGCGATCACGCCGGCACGCCCAGTGGCGGCACGGGCGATCTTGATCGAGTTTTCCACGGCTTCGGAGCCGGTGGTGACCAGCAGGGTTTTCTTGGCGAAATCACCAGGCACCTTGGCGTTGATTTTTTCGCACACTTCTACATACGGTTCGTAAGCCAGAACCTGGAAGCAGGTGTGGGTCAGCTTGTTCAGCTGCTCGGTCACGGCCGCGATGATTTTCGGGTGCACGTGGCCGGTGTTCAGTACAGCGATACCGCCAGCGAAGTCGATGAACTCACGACCTTCAACGTCGGTCACGGTCGCGTTCTTCGCGGATTCGGCGAAAATCGGGTGAATCTGGCCAACACCACGTGGAACAGCATTGGTACGGCGGGCCATCAAATCAGCGTTAGTCTTGCTCATTACATTCCTCATTCGCCGCTCATCGGTCGGCGTGGTTCAAGGATTAAGCGGTGGGGAGGTAACTGAGGCAGCATGCGATGATCGACTGCCACAGCTTTCCCGACCACAGAGAAAATTCCGGTTTGAAGCAGCGCAAAGGGACAGCGCTCTCGTGCCCTTTGCGCTTGAAGCAATGCCCTGCTGGGCTTATCCCTTCGAGCTTAGATGCCCAGGCAGAGGTATTTGATTTCCAGGTAATCTTCGATGCCGTACTTGGAGCCTTCACGGCCCAGGCCCGAGGCCTTGATACCGCCGAACGGCGCGACTTCGTTGGAGATCAGCCCGGTGTTGACGCCGACCATGCCGTATTCCAGGGCTTCAGCCACACGGAACACACGACCCAGGTCGCGAGCATAGAAGTACGAGGCCAGGCCGAACTCGGTGTCGTTGGACATCGCGATCACGTCGGCTTCATCTTTGAAGCGGAACAGCGGCGCCAGTGGGCCGAAGGTTTCTTCCTTGGCCACGGCCGCGTTGTTCGGCACGTTGGTCAGGATGGTCGGCTCGAAGAAGTTACCTTCCATCGATTTGCCGCCGGACAGCACGGTGGCGCCTTTGGCAACGGCGTCGGCAATGTGCTCTTGCACCTTGGCCACGGCTTTTTCGTCGATCAGCGGACCAGTGGTGGTGCCGTCTTCCAGACCGTTACCGATCTTCAGCTTGGCCACGGCCACTTTCAGTTTCTCGGCGAACGCGTCGTAGACCGAATCCTGAATATACAGGCGGTTGGCGCAGACGCAGGTCTGGCCGTTGTTGCGGTACTTGGAAATGATCGCGCCTTCGACGGCCTTATCCAGGTCCGCGTCATCGAACACGATGAACGGCGCGTTGCCGCCCAGTTCCAGGGACACTTTCTTGATGTCCTTGGCGCATTCCGACATCAGCTGGCGACCGATTTCGGTCGAACCGGTGAAGGAGAGCTTGCGCACGATCGGGTTGCTGGTCAGCTCGCTGCCGATGTCGCCGGCGCTGCCGGACACCACGCTGAACACGCCAGCCGGGATGCCGGCACGCTGGGCCAGTTCAGCCAGGGCGAATGCCGAGAACGGAGTTTGCGAAGCAGGCTTGAGCACCATGGTGCAACCGGCGGCCAGGGCCGGGCCGGCTTTACGGGTGATCATGGCAGCCGGGAAGTTCCACGGGGTGATGGCAGCGGTCACGCCGATAGGCTGCTTGATCACGATCAGGCGCTTGTCTGGCTGGTGGCCCGGAATCACGTCACCGTAGATGCGCTTGGCTTCTTCGGCGAACCACTCGATGAACGATGCGGCGTAAACGATTTCGCCCTTGGCTTCGGCCAATGGCTTGCCCTGCTCCAGGGTCATCAGGCGAGCCAGGTCGTCCTGGTTCTCGATGATCAGCTCGTACCAGCGACGCAGCTTGTTCGCACGTTCTTTGGCGGTCAGTGCACGCCAGGCCGGCAGCGCTTTGTCAGCGGCTTCGATTGCACGGCGGGTTTCGGCAGCGCCCATTTTCGGCACGGTGCCCAGAATTTCGCCCGTTGCCGGGTTGTTGACCTTGATCGTCTGACCATTGTCCGCATCAACCCAAGCGCCATCGATGAAGGCTTGCTGGCGGAACAACTGGGTGTCTTTAAGCTGCATGTCGGCTTTCCTTAACAGCACCGCGGCAGGCGCGGAGCAAATTATGATTGTAGAAAGGCGCCTCAGTAGGCTGCCGTCAGGGAAATCATTCACCGGGCTGAAGCACATAAATAGCGCACTGATTCAAATCGTGCGGTTCAGCACCCAGACAAGAGCGTTTGAAATCTCAAACGAATCCTAGGATCAAAGGGGGTAAAGGACAATAGGCCGTTCGAAAAAAAGAACGAAAACCTCTTTTTTGCTGCAAATTTCTGATCAACGTAGCAAACGCAGGTTACGCTTTAAAAAAACACAGGCGATTCAGCAGCATGGACGCCTGCAACGCATATGAGTATCATGGCGCCCGCTGCACCAGTAGCTCAGCTGGATAGAGTACTGCCCTCCGAAGGCAGGGGTCGTGGGTTCGAATCCCGCCTGGTGCACCATACGTAAAAACGAGAAAGCCTCAGGTCGTAGGGTCTGGGGCTTTTTTGTGGGTGCTCGGTTTATCTGAACGGCTACGAAATGATAAAAGGTGCAGCGAACGTCGAGTTGCCTCTAACGCTGAATTCAGCGTCCTGCACAACTCGCTGCCAAGGAGTGCAAGGTGATATGCAAATGATGCAAGGCTATCCAAAGCCGTGGCAGAGCTACCAAATGCAGCTTGATTTGCTGATGGTTCGAGGAATGGTTGTAACAGACCAAGCCAAAGCGCTGGAATATCTGGAGCGCATAGGTTACTACCGCCTAAGCGGTTACTGGTTTGCATTCCGCGAACGCACTGAGCTCTGCTGCCCACTCGATCAACAAGCTCGTACAAAGCCAACCAGGACGAAGCCGACTCGACTTCCGCTCGACAGTTTCAAGCCTGGCACGACATTCCAGAACGCAGTCGACCTGTACGTCTTCGATAAGAAACTGCGACTGTTGACCATGGATGCCTTGGAGCGCATTGAAATTGCTTTACGGGTGGACATTTCCCACGGGCTCGGCAAACACGAAAAGTTTGCCTACCTACGACCTGATCTGTTCCATGAAAGCTTTTCCACTCGACTGGACGGTAAAACCGGACTGACTAAACATCATGCCTGGCTTGGTAAACACGCTGCGTTGATCAATCGCTCGAACGAAGACTTCATTCGCCACAACAAGGAAAAGTACGGACTTCCATTGGCGGTGTGGGTGGCATGCGAGGTTTGGGACTTCGGCACGCTTTCGACGCTTTACGCTGGCATGGCCGAGGCAGACCAAGATGCTATTTCGCAGGAGTACGGCATCAGCAACGGCAGGGTTTTCGCCAGTTGGCTGCGCAGCCTGAATTATCTACGCAACGTCTGCGCCCATCACAGTCGTCTGTGGAACCGAAATATTGTCGATCAACCGAAGCTGCCATCTGAGGACCAAGCGCCAACCTTGTCAGCTTTCCATGATGACGCACACCGCCGGGCTCGTCCGTTCATGCTTTTGTGCATCACCCAGCATCTGATGAAAGTCATCAACCCATCATCGAGTTGGGGAAAACGATTGAAGGCGTTGCTGGAAAACGATTTCCCTGATCTGACGCATCTGGACCTCAGCCTGGAAGGGATGGGAGTCGACCCAGACTGGAAAAAGCGCGACTGGTAAGCGGAAAAATTTCAGGCAATAAAAAACCCCTGAGCAATCTCAACGCCGAAGCGCATCAACCGACAGGGGCCGTGTTGTGGGCGATTATAAGGTTTGAGGACGTCTCGTCAACTGCCGACAAGCAGGCCATGACTCCCGACTTTCCGTTCCGCAATATGAAAGAGAAACCATATATTCAAGAGTGTCTTGCGACTCGTAACCCTTCGAATTGCTGTTAATCATCCTTTGGCGGCAGCAGCTTATTCACTCCGTCGTCCAGTCAAACTCGTCGTATTCATCATCCTCGTCGTCCTCGAACTCTTCCCCTTCAAGAACATCTTCTTCCTCAGCATTAGCCTCTTCCTGCTGATTCAGCAGAAAATCCTTACGGCTCTCGGTAATTGCCCGCCGTAATTCCTCGCCCTTTTCCGGGCAGTTGAGCATTTGGGCGATGCGGTCGATTTTTTTTGTCACGGCATCCTCCAACGCATCGACTATGGCCCGATAGTGCGCGCTTTCGGGCCTTGATGCCAAATCGTCGAGAGTTGGGCCGATCAGTTTTTCTGCAGTTCCTTGAGTCGGGCGCTGAGGTTTTCTTCGGGAAAGCGTTTGTGCAGGTCGGCCAGCAGTTTGTCGGCGGCTTGCTTGTGCCCGGTTTTTTGCAGGTGCAGCACTTCGCGCAATTGCTCATCCAGGGATTTCACCGGGGGCGCGGCGCGCTTGCTGGACTTGGCTTCGTCCGCCATGTCGGCGCTGAAGGATTCTGCTTGTGCCGGGGCTGCCGATTCCGCCATTGGTGCGGCGGGGGCCGGGGCGGAGAGCGCGCCAGCCGGTGCTTTCAGGGAACGGGCCAGCGCTGGCGGCGCTGCTTCGGCTTCCTGTTTGGCCACCGGTGCCGCAGGCGCGAAGTCGTAGCTGGGCACTTGCTCAGGCGTGCGCTGGACCATTGAGAGCATCAGTGCGATGCCGACCAGGCTGGCGAATGCCACTTGCCAGCGAGGTTGCTGGCAGGCGCGAAGCCAGCGTTGCCACAGGCCTGGCTTCGGTGCAGGGGCTTCTTTACGCGCGGCGGTAAGGATCAAGGCGTCGAGATGCGCCGGAGGTTCGCCGCTGGCCTGCTCGCGGTAATGTTCTAGCGTTCGGTCCGTTGTGTGCTTGGCGTCAGTCATGTCAGTACCTCCTCGGCCAGCAGCCGACGCAGTTTTTGCTGGGCGTAACGCAAGCGGCTCTTGACGGTTTCCAGCGGTGTTTCGGTGAGGGTGGCGATCTGCGGCAAATCGAGATCGCTGTAGGCGCGCAGCAGGAACACTTCGCGCTGGTCGGCGGGCAAGGCTTGCAGGGCGGCCTCCAGACGCTGGCTGTCACGGCTCAGGCTCAGCAGTTGCTCGGGATCGGTGGTGTCATCGGGCAGGGCATGGGCTTGTTCGTCATAGCTGTCGTGCAGCGGTTGGTGGACGCCATGTTTGCGCCAGTGATCGATCAAGCGGTTGCGGGCAATCTGGTAGAGCCAGGTACGAAAAGTCGCCCGACCTTGTGGCTGACTGCCGCTGCGGATCAGGCTCAGCCAGGTTTCCTGATAGACCTCCTCGGCGAGTTCCGCCCTGCCGCTCAACCCCAGCAGAAATCGGTACAAACCCTGGCGGTGGCGCGCGTACAGAATCTCGAACGCCGCGCCGTCGCCCTCGCGATAACGGGCCAGCAGCGCTTCGTCGCTGCTGGCCTCGGAGCTGCTTGCGGGCGCAAACAGCTGGCTGATGAACCCCTTCAATCGGCTCACTATTCAATCCGTCGTTCAGTGGCAGTTGGATTCGACGCGGTGGTGGTGCGCAGGCTCTGCGCCAGTTCCACCAATTGCACGAACTCGCTGCGCAGGCCGAAACGGTCATCGCCCCGGGCGCCGTGGGCCAGCGCTTCGGTGTCCTTGAGGCTGAACTCGCCGGTGTAGCGTCCGTCCTTGAGCTGTTGGGAAAAAGCAGCCACTGCTGCAGCAAAGCGCAGGTCATCGCTTGCTTTGCCAATCGGGGAATCAACGATCGGGCGTTCGATCAAGCGACTTTTCCCACCTTCCGGCAACTGATAACGCACCCGCAGCATCGCCAATTCGCCATGCTTTTCAGCAATAGCGGCGCCCGGTTGAGCGTAGCGCAGCGGTTCCAGCCAGCCCTTCTCACCCTTGGGGACAATTTCGTACAACGCAGTCACGGTATGTCCTGCACCGATTTCACCGGCATCGACCTTGTCATTGCTGAAATCCTCACGTTTCAACGCACGGTTTTCATAACCCAGCAGGCGATACTCGCTGATTTGCGCGGGGTTGAACTCCACTTGCAGCTTGACGTTTTTTGCCACGACGGCAAGGGTCGAGCCGAGTTGATCCACCAGCACCTTGCGCGCCTCACGCAAATTGTCGATGTAGGCGTAATTGCCATCGCCAGCATCGGCCAGTTGTTCCATCAGGTGTTCATTGTAGTTATCCACACCGAAGCCCAGGGTCGTCAGGGATATGCCCGTCTTGCGTTTATCCACAGCCATTTGCTTGAGGCTGTCGAAGTCGCTGACGCCGACATTGAAGTCTCCGTCAGTGGCCAGTAGAACGCGGTTGATGCCCTTGGGGATAAACGCCTGTTGCGCCTGTTGATAAGCCAGTTCGATGCCCGAGGCTCCGGCGGTTGAACCGCCTGCAGTCAATTGCTCGATGGCTGTACGAATCTTCGCTTTTTCCCGTCCGGAAGTGGGCTCCAGTACCACGCGCGATTCCCCGGCGTAGACCACCAACGACACCCGATCCTGCTCACGCAGTTGATCGACCAGCAATTTCAGGGTGCTTTTGACCAACGGCAGGCCCTCGCGACGATCCATCGAGCCGGACACGTCCACCAGGAACACCAGGTTCGCCGGGGCCAGTTCCGCGGCCGCGCGATCCGAGGCCTTGATGCCGATGCGCAACAAGCGCGTATGCGCATTCCAGGGCGACGCCGCCAGTTCCGTGGTCACGCCGAAGGGCGAGCCATCGGTGGGCAAGGCGTAGTCGTAAGGGAAGTAATTGACCATCTCCTCCAGCCGCACCGCTCCTTCCGGTGGCAATCGCCCCTGGTTGAGCAAACGGCGGACGTTGGCGTAAGCACCGGTATCGACGTCGGCGCTGAAGGTCGAGACCGGTGTTTCGGCGACGCTGTGGATGGGGTTATCTGCCAGGGCCTGGTACTGCTCGCGCTGTTCGTCGCGATATCCCTGTGGATAAGCCTCGCCCGCAGGCATTGGCGCGAAGCCGGCCATCGGTGCGGGTCTGACATTGCGCTTGCTCATCGAGGCGTCAGCGTCGAGCAGTTCGTGATGCACCGACGATTCGGTTTTCAACTCGGCCTGGGCCGGCGATGACACAGAGGCGGAATCGGGCTTGGACGAAACACCACAACCGGTAACGGCCAGTAACAGCCCGGCGGCGAAACCCTGGGCGAGCGGACGCAGAACATGCAGTGGGAGGGACATGGGGCTGACCTCAGGAGGAAATTGATCCATTCATCCTGTGAGACGGACAGCCCGGAAAGTTCGGGTTAACCCGCGCTAAAAATTCTTCAGCGATGATAGCGCCGTACCACGCTGCTGTTTCTCAGCACGTGACCTTTGATTTTTTCCAGCAACTGGGTGCGCGTCAGGCCGGCCGGCAGGGCATCCGGGGCCAGGTCCAGGGCTAAGAGCTGGATGATGTAGTGATGTGCGCTGTCGCCAACCGGTGGGCAAGGGCCGACGTACCCTGTCGTGCCTTTGCTGTTGGTGCCACCCACGCCCTCGAGCGCGGACTTGGCGCCGACACCCGCCGCAATCTGGTGGGTGCCGGCCTTGATGCCGTAATGCACCCAATGATCGACGCCCTGGCCTTTTTGCCCGTCCGGGTCGTGCATGACGATGGCGTAGCTGAGCGTGCCTGCAGGGCCGGCGTTCCAGTTCAGCGCTGGCGAGACGTTGTGCCCACCGCACCCCGGGGCATCGCTGGCGGCGGCCGCGGTGAACAGTCGGTCATCCGAGACGCCAGGGATGTTCAGGGTGAAACGCTCCTGGGCCGCCTGTGCCGGAAATTGCACGCAAAGGGCGACTGCTGCGGCCGCCAGCCAAGGGGTCAGAGAGGTCAATCGGGTCATACCGGGAGCACCTTGTGCGGGTGGGGCCGAGGTCGGCGAGCAAACTATAGCCGGACCGTTCGCGCGGTGGCAGTGGGAATTGGATGAACCTCGAGTCAAGCGCCAGACTCTTAATTGAAACGCCGGTCTGGAGAGCAATCATGACCCTGCATCGCGTTGCCCGTGCCGCCGATATACCCGAAGACCGCGGCCTGGAAGTCAGCGTCCAGGACAGCAAGATCCTACTGCTGAAAGTCGGCGATCAATTACGCGCCTATCAAGGCGAATGCCCGCACGCCGGGGCGCCCCTGGCCGAAGGCGCATTCTGTAATGGCCGGCTGACTTGCCCGTGGCACAAGGCGCAGTTTCGGATCGAGGACGGCGGGTTGTGTGAACCGCCCGCCCTGGACAGCCTGAAGCGTTACCCTCTCGAAGTGCGTGACGACGAAGTCTGGGTAGGCGATCAGCCGCTGCAGGACGCCCACACCCCGCCGGCCGATGACGAACGCGTCTTTGTGATTGTCGGTGCGGGCGCTGCGGGCACGGCGGCGGCATCGGCCCTGCGGGAAAAAGGATTTGGTGGCCGGGTGCTGCTGATCGACCGCGAAACAGCGGGTTATGACCGTACGGTGCTGAGCAAATTCGTGATCGCCGGGCAGACTCCACCGGATGAAGTCCCCGCCTTGCGCGATGAAGCGTTCTACGGCGAGCAACGCATCGAGCGGATCAACGCGCAAGTAACGAGCCTGGATGCTGAAAACCGGGTAATGCAATTGGCCGACGGCCAGTCACTCGAATATGACGCTGCGTTGCTGGCCACAGGAGGCATTCCCAAGCCACTGGAGTTACCCGGCGCCGAGCTGCCGCAGGTCTTCGTATTACGCTCCAGGGACCATGCCCGTCGGATCCTGGATAGCGCCAAACCCGGTCAGCGCGCGGTGATCATCGGCGACAGCTTCATCGCCATGGAATCCGCTTCAGCCCTGCGCCAATACGGTCTGGACGTCACGGTACTGGCCCGGCAACCGGTGCCTTTTGCCAAACAGTTCGGCGACAGCGTCGGCAAGGCGATCCTGGCCCTGCATGAGGCTAACGGCGTGGTGTACCGAACGGCGGGCGAAGCCGTGCAGATCGAAGGAACAACGCGAGTCGAAGCCGTGCGCCTGGATAATGGTCAGCGTGTACCGGCAGACCTGGTGCTGGTTGGGATTGGCGTTACCCCGGCGACCGTGGCGTTTGCCGATCTACCGAAGGAAAAGGATCAGTCGTTGCTGGTTGACGGCGGGATGCGCGTGACCGACGGGCTATGGGCCGCTGGCGATATCGCTACCTTCCCCCTCAACGGTCAGCCGCAACGCATCGAACACTGGCGCCTGGCGCAACAACAGGCACGAATTGCGGCGGCGAACATGCTCGGTGGTGATGAACATTACCTCGATGTGCCGTACTTCTGGACCTGGCACTTTGGCACAAACTACGACTACCTCGGCCACGCGCAAGGCTGGGACGAAGTCGAGTTCAAGGGTGATCCGAACAATCCGCCCTTTATCGGCCTGTTTGGCAAAAACGGTGTGGTGACGGCGGCCGTGGCCTGTGAGGAAGAGCGCACGATGGCGATGCTCGCCGAACGGATGAAGCAGCCGTTGCCCGTGGACGAGGCGTGGCGGTTGATCCGCGATTGAAATGGACCTGTAGGAGCTGCCGAAGGCTGCGATCTTTTGATCTTCGGCGATACCAAAATCAAAAGATCGCAGCCTTCGGCAGCTCCTACAGGGTTCTTATGGCTCCTGGGCTACGCCTGGGCCAGCGAATTTGCTCATCACGAAGCCGACAAACTCCTCGACGGTCATTTTCTGGCCGTTGAATTCCACCTGGTTATTGGCGTAATGCAGTTGGCTGACGACGTTGTTGTTGTCCAGTTTTGCCAGCTGCGAGCCGACCGCCATGCTGCTGAACATATCGGCGGTGGCAGTGGCCTGATCGGCAACGAGCTTGGCGTCGGTCTGGCCGTCGATTTGCGACTGCACGGTGAGGATGTCGACGAGCATCGGCTTGGACACTTTCAGGTTGACGTCCAGCAACGCGATAATCTGGCGGACTAACTGGTCGGCGGGCAAATCGATCGACTGCGGCTTGGTCAGGTTCAGCACCAGGTTGGCGCGGCTTTCGCCGTTCGCGGTGTTGAACGACAGGTTTTCCAGGGCCACCTGTGGGCCGGCCGCCAGCAATTGTTCCAGACCGGTTTTAAGCTGCGCCTCTTCCGCTTCGGTCAACTTCAGCTCAGGAACCGGTTGACCGGCCTCGGCAGCTTCGGCGGCGGCCTGCTCATAGGGTTGCAATTTGGTCTGGTAGATCTGCATCAGCGACAACGTCGCCGGGATGTCGAGGTTCTTCAGGCTCATGGCCAACTGGGCAGAACCCACGGCCTTGCCGTTCAGGGACACCTCGGCAATCTTGTAATCGGCTCGCCCGGAAGCGCTGGTACCCGATTCCTCGGTGTGGTTCTTCATTTCAAAATTCTTCAAACCCAGCACTGACTGCTTGGGGCCGAAGGTGGTTTTGCTGTTGCTCAGCTCGACGGTGTTATCGCCGGTGTAATAACCGTAGGTGCTTTTTGCCAGGTTGCTGGCCAGGGTCAGACCACTCAATTCGACCTGCACGGGTGTCTGGTCTTCGGCAACGGTGGTCAGCTTCAGGCTGTCCATGTAGCCGTCGGCCTTGACCTTCTGCGCCTGGGCGCTGGCCGCGACGTCAACTTTCAGACCGGAAAACTTCAGGCTGGACTTGTCATCCAGTGCAGTTTCCAGCGGCAGCAATTCAAGCGTGCCGTTGGTGGAATTGTCGTAGCCAATGTTGACCACCCCCTTGAGCGGCGAAGCGTCCTTGGTGGCGGCGAACCATTTTTCCGTGAGTGGGGTCTTTTCCAGTTCATAGTGACTGGTGGCCATGACCGGCAACCACTTCAGCGATACCAGGCGCGAGAACGGCAGCGGGCCGTGTTCGATGTGGTCGACAAACAGCAATTCGACCGGGGCCTCGCCAAACATTTCGCCTTCACCTTTGAGGCGGTAATGCGCCGTACTGCTGAAGACATGGCGTTCCAGGGATACCAGCTCCAGCGAGGCGGTGCCTTTGTAACCGACCATGGCGGCCTGCAACTGCTTGTTGGCATCCGCCAGGGAGGTGTTGAGCACACCTTCGATCTTGGTGCCGGTGAACCAGGCGCCGCCGGCGCTGATTGCACCAATGGCGACAACGATTCCCAGGAGCACGCCTGCTGATTTATTCATGAATGACCTGTTCAATGTCCGGTGTTGAAGGTGTGGTCGTCTTCCCTGAACCCTTGACGGGTGGCGGTCACGACTGCGCGGAAAGTGGGGTGCAGGTTAGCATCAGGCATGCAGGGCAGCCCAATGGTTAACGGTGAAAAAGTGTCTTGGCGAACACAAGATCGCCTTCGCTGGCAAGCCAGCTCCTACAAGGATCACTTAATACCTGTAGGAGCTGGCTTGCCAGCGAAGGCGTCTGTCCTGCCAACAATGAATCAGGAATACTGCACTTCAATCTCATCAAGCTGATGATCAAAGGTTTTCAACCGCGCCGTCCATGTATAGATCAGCACCTCGAAATCCCGATTGATCACCGCCCCACCCGTCACTTCCTCGCGCGGGTCGCAGAAGTCCAGCTGATAGCGCTCGCGGGCCATGGCGGTGGCGACGTCAGCCAGCTCGCGGGCATTATTGAGCCAATGGCGACCGTCGTCGGCCACTTGCTTGTCCAGCTCCAGGCATTGTTTTTTCAGGGTTTCGAGGCTTTTTTCCAGCGGCGTGCCCGTGAGTTCTCCCATCACTTCCTGGAAAGTCCTGCCAGGTTGCCAGTAGCTGCCCCAGAAATACCGATCGAACACTGATTCGACACGCCGTAGCGCCACCTTGGTGTCCCAGATCATCACCAGGGTCTTGCCTTGTTCAAGCTGTCTTTTCTTGACTCGTTGCCCCTGGACCGAGGCCCAGGCCACCACCGCGATGGACATTACGGCAATCAACAGTGCGGCGCTGTCGAGGAACGTCAGCGCCGTGTCGATCTGGTGGGCCAGCATGATGCCGTAGAAATAGGTGGCCGTGAGCAGCACCAACGCCACAACGGCGCACCAGAAGCCGAGAGCATAAGGGTTTTTCATTATTGGTTTCCCCATGACCTGCGCATGCCTTGTGCGAATCGAGGGCGCTTTGCACGAACGCCCTTTCGACACTTCAAAGCATAGCAACGGCCTCAGGGTTTGCCGGAGTTCGACGCTTGCGTTCGTCCGCTTTCCCAACCGCCGCCCAGGGCGAGGAACAAATCGATCTGGCTGATGGCCACCTGAGTGTTGGCGGCGGCCAGTTGCGCGGTGACGTCGGTGTAGGTGCGGGTCGCCTGCAGATCCGCCAGGAACGACGCACGGCCGGCCTGGAAGAAGCGATGGGTCTGGTCTGCGGCCAGCTTCGCCGACTGCTCGGCGTCCGCCAGGGCCTCACGGCGTTGCAGCAAGGCGGAGTACTGGGCCAGACCGGTCTGGGTTTCACGAATCGCGTTGAGCACCACGCCATCGAAGTGTGCAAGCGTGGCCTGGGTCACCGCCTCAGCCTCGCGAATGCGTGCCCGGGCGCCGTTGGTCGGCACATTCCAGGTCAGCGACGGACCGAAACCCCAGCGGTTGGTGGACGGCTCGCCGAGGTTTTCCAGGATACCGACCGTGCCGATGGTCGCGCCGATGCGGATGTCCGGGTACAGCTCACCGGTAGCGATACCGATACCGGCGGTCGCGGCCGCCAGTCGACGTTCGGCCTGGCGGATGTCGGGGCGGCGCTTGAGCAGCGATGCACCATCACCGACCGGCAACAATTGCGCGATTTTTGGCAGCTCGGCGCAGCTGTCGGTGCCAGCCGGTAGTTGATCCAGCGGTTTGGCCAGCAGCATCGACAGGCGGAACAGCCCGGCCTGCCGCGCCGCTTCATAGCGCGGCATGTCGGCGCGCAAGGATTTGAATTGGGTTTGCGAACGGGTGACCTGGGTTTCGTCGCCACGCCCGGCATCGCGCAATCGCTGGATGAGTGTGGTGCTCTGGGCTTGCAGGTCGAGGGAATGCTGGGCGATTTCCCGTTCCTCGTTGGCCGCGCACACCTGGGTGTAGGCCCGGACCACATCGGCCACCAGGGTGATGCGCGCCGTATCGGCCGCCGCCTGGGTCGCATCGGCATTGGCCTTGGCCGCTTCGATGCCGCGCTGCAAGGTGCCGAACAGGTCGAATTGGTAGGACGCACTGATGCCGATATCGCCGATGTTGGCCACCGGCACCTTCTCCGGCAGCAGGAACGCTTCACCGGACTCCTGCAAGCGCTGGGCGCCCATTTTCACCCCACCGCTCCAGCCGCCCGCTGCTTCGGCCTGGTCGACCTGAGCGCGCGCCCGCAGCAGGCTGGCGGCCGCTACGCGCAGATCCGTGTTGGAGGCCAAGGCCTGCTGCACCAACTGGTCAAGCCGCGGGTCATGATACAGGCGCCACCATTCGCCAGGCACCGGCGCCGAAACCACCGGCTTGCCGTTCACCGCCAGTTCGCCCTGCAGGTCTTCACGATGGATGGCGGCTTCGTCCGGCAAGTGATAATCCGGACCGACCACCTGACACGCCGACAACAGCAAGCCTAATCCGGCGATCGCCAAACCCGAGGCCTTGCTCATAACGCGGGCTCCCGTTTCTGGTCGTCGATGATCGATACCGTGGCGGTGCGCCCGGCGATCATGCGGAAATCCTCAGGGACGTCATCGAAGGCGATACGCACCGGAATCCGCTGGGCCAACCGCACCCAGCTGAAGGCCGGATTGACGTTGGGCAGCAGGTTGTTGCCACTGGTGCGGTCGCGATCCTCGATACCGGCCACGATGCTTTCCACATGGCCGCGCAGTCGCGCGTTGTCGCCGATCACCCGGATGTCGACGCTTTGGCCGATGTGGATGCCGTTGAGCTTGGTTTCTTCGAAATAGCCGTCGATATGGAAAGAATTGCTGTCCACCACCGACAACACCGGCCGCCCGGCACTGACGAATTCCTGGGTGCGCGGCGCACGGTCGTTGACGTAGCCGTCTACGGGGCTGCGGATCACCGAGCGATCAAGGTTAAGTTGCGCGCTGTCGACGGCGACCTGAGCTTCCATCAACGCCACCTGGGCGCGGGCCACCCGCGACTGGCTTTCTTCAAGTTGCTCGCCCGGCACCAGGTTGCCAAGCCCCTTGTTTCGCTTGGCTTCGCGCTGGGCCTGGGCCAGGGTTTCCTCGCGGTCGGCGACCGCCGCTTTCGCCTGGCGCAAGGCCAGTTTGAAGCGGTCCTGGTCGATGCTGAACAGCACCTGGCCGCGCTTGACCAACTGGTTGTCGCGCACTTGCACTTGCTGGATCAGCCCCGACACATCCGGCGCGATCTGTACGATGTCGGCACGAATGTGCCCGTCACGGGTCCAAGGCGCGAACATGTAATACATCACCATGCGCCAGACCACGACCACGGCGAAGGTGACGATCAGCAGCGTCAGGACCACGCGGCCGAGGGTTAAAAACGGTTTTTTCATGTCATCAGGTATCGGCTGAGTGAGTCCACAGCGCCCAGCAGCAGGGCGTAGAGGGCCACGTTGAACAATGCCCGGTGCCAGACCAGACGGTAAAAGTGCAGGCGCGTCAGCACCCCGTGTACCAGCAGGTACACCACATAGGTAATGCCCATCAGCACCAGCAGCGTGGGCAGGAACACCCCACTGATATCCAGATCACCGATCATAAAGGCGCTCCATCGATGCCGTGGGGAAGCGGTTCTTCAGATTCGGCAGAACCAACGAATTCGACGCCGGGCAACAACGCCAGGCGCAAGCCGCTGAGGGCGTGCAGCAGGTGCAGGCGGGTTTGCTCATCCGGCGCGCTGGCCAAGGCTCGGCGGGTGCGGTCGAGGGTCATCAGTAACGGGCTCGGTGCCGGCAGGCGTTCACCGGCCTTGAGACAGGCCGTGAAGTATTCGCCGACCTCGGCCACCACCTGATGCAGCAACGCCTGCGGTGCACCCTGAACCCGCGGCGTGTAGGCCAGCAGGTCCAGCAGGTTCAGTGCCACCCTGACTTCGCGTAGGGCGATGCCGGTGTCCTGGCCGGTCACGGCCAGCCGCGGCAAATGTTGCATCAATCGATCCAGTACCTGCACACCCAGGCGCCGGTGATCGGCCAGGCTGGCCGGCTCGGTGAGGCTGACAATGTCGCGCCAGGCGAAACGGGTCAGGCGCTTGGCCGCCAGCTCGGCCCCGAATGGCCGGGCGATCAGGGTCCAGACGAAGGCAAACAGCAAGCCGACGGGACCTGCCAGGTTGGAGTTGGCGAAGCTGAGGAAGTCCGCGTCGTACGCGTCCTGGATACTGATGAACGACGAGGTGTTGACCAACGTCAGCAGCATGCCCAGATAAAACTGTGGCTTGACCGTCAGGGTGCCGATGCAGATGAACGGCACGGCGAATGCCAGCACCAGCATCGGGAAATCATGCAGGTTGGGCAGGACGAGAAACAGGTAGAGGCTGGCGAACACCACCGACATCGCCGTCCAGAAAAAGAACCGGTAGATCTGCGGTGCCGGGTCGTCCATCGAAGCAAAGAAGCTGCAGGCCACGGCCGCCAGAATCACCGCCGCGCCGCCGTCGGTCCAGCCCAGCAGAATCCACAACACCGAGGCGACAATGATCGCAACGACGGTGGAGGCGGCGGAATAGAGCATCAGGCCACGATCGAGGAAGGGGGTCAGGCGCCCCAGGCGCCAATGCCGATAGACCGCGCGCCAACTGTCCTGGCTTTCGCACTCGATCGCGTGTTGCAGGCTGCGGCAGTCCTGCCACAGATCGACCCATTCGCCGAGGCGATAGATGGCGTTGGAGAACAGCAGTTGCTTGCGATCATCCAGCGCGTCGGCACTGGGTTGCAGCGCTTCGAGCTGATCTTTGAGGGCTTGCCAGCGCTCGATGTCAGCGTCCTGGTGCTCGAGCCATTCGGTGGCGGCGGCCAGCAAGGGCGCGAACTTGTCCACCAGCTCGGGGGTGCGTCTTTCCAGAGCGTAGAGTGCATCGTCGAGGGCATCGATCACCGGCAACAGGTGAATCATCCGCCCGCGTAATTCCTTGGTGTTGCGCACCGTTTGTGGCCGCGCGCCTTCGTGGGGCAACTGGCCGATCATCAGTTCAAGGGTATTGAACGTGGCCACCATCGAGCTGCGCAACGCGCTGACTTCCTCGGGCTGCACGTTGCGGTCGAGAAAGCGCGCGCTGTAGATCGACGCGTCGGCAAACCATTTGCTCACCGAATCGTTGAACACCGGGGCCAGCCGGCGCGGCCAGAACATGGCGCCAACCACCGCGGCGACGGCGATGCCCAGGAAAATTTCCTCGGTGCGCGCTTCGGCCACGTCCCACACCGCCAACGGGTTATTCACCACCGGCAGGGCGATCAACGGCAAGGTGTAGCCGGCCAGCATCAAGGCGTAATTGTTGGCGGTGCGCAAATGCATGGACAGGAACAGCAGGGTCCCGGTCCACAGCGCGATGACCACCACCAGCACATAAGGGCTCTGCACGAACATCGGCACGAACAGGACAGCCGCAGCAGCACCCAGAAAAGTGCCGACCGCTCGGTACAGCGCCTTGGAGCTGGTCGGCCCGACAAACGGGCTGGACACAATATACACCGTGGCCATCGCCCAATAAGGACGCGGCATTTGCATGAGCAGGGCGATGTACAGCGCGATCATCGAGGCCGCGAAGGTGCGTACGCCGTAGAACCAGTCCCGCGCTGGCGGGAAGCCGGAAAAAAAGCCGTTCAAGGGTTGTCGTCCGATGGTTGCCCGGCCGCTTCAAAGGCCATCAATACCCGTAGAGTGGCTTCCAGATCTCGCGGATCGATACCTTCGAGCACCTCATTGCGCAATCGAACCAGTTCGACCTCAACGGTTTGCACCAGAATGCGACCGCTATCGGTGAGGCTCAGGCATTTGGCGCGACGATCCTGGGCGTCTTCGGTGCGGCAGACGTAGCCGCCATGACACAGCTGATCAAGCAATCGCACCAGGGACGGGCTTTCCATCCCCGCCGCCTGCGCCACTGTCACCTGCCGCACACCCTCCCCCAGGCGCCCGATCATCAGCAGCGGGACGGCACAGGCTTCAGAAATTCCATAGTTGGCCAGCGTGGCCTGGCAGATTTTGCGCCAGTGCCGCGCGGCCACCACCATGGTGCTGCTGATGTTCATCTGGAGAGCGTCGAGGGAATTCGGCACGAGGGTCGATACACACTGTTAGTTTGCTAACTATCAATATGCCATTGGAGGGGATTTTCAGTCAAGTTTTGAAACAAATTGGTTGCCATCTGTCGTAGGACTGCCCAAATGGAGTCAGACAAAGTACTACTAACGTATATACTTTTTCATTACATATTTAAGGAGACAGCCATGTCAAAGCAAGCCGTTTTCACAATGAAGCTCGAATCGGAGTTGCGCGAACAATTCATGGCCGAAGCAGAGGCCGCTCATCGCCCTGCCTCGCAAATCGTTCGGGAAATGATGCGCCAGTTTGTTCAAACGCAACGAGACTCCCGTGAGTACGAAGCATTCCTGCAGCGCAAGGTGGACATCGCTCGTGTTTCGATGAGCAGAGGCGACGGCCTGACGAACGATGAAGTGGAAGCAGAATTCGCCTCCAGGCGTGGACGGGCAGCCATACAAGAATGAAAATAATCTGGACGCGAGAAGCAGCACAGGATCGTGCGGACATCTGGGATTACCTGCACACCGTTAACCCTGAAGCAGCCATCGAAATGGATAACCGCTTCAGCGATGCGATGTCCCAACTAGCCCAATACCCGGAAAGCGGCCCCGCGGGAATCATTGCAGGCACTCGCGAGCTGATTCCACATCAGAGCTATCGCATCGTTTATGAGCAAGCGGTGAATGCAATCTGGATACTTGCCCTGGTTCACACATCTCGACAGTGGCCGCCAGAGAATTGAATCCCTATACCCCCCGCCCCTTTCTCAGCATCACATTCAACTGATCCACCACCTCCGCCCAATCGGCATCATCCAGGATTTCATTGCGCAACAGATCCGCCTGGCTCGGGCTCCAGAAAAAAGCATCCGCCAGGTGCAAGTCCGGTTTGAGCGGTGAGTGGGTGGCGATGAATTTGTCGATGTTCTCGGCGTCGTCAGGAAGGCCGAGTTGTTTGAACAGGGAGGGAAGGCTGTGGGTTGGGTTTTCCATGTCTGGCTCCTGGGTGGTTTAGGTGACCGCTGCGCGGTCAATCGCGAGCAAGCTCGCTCCTACAGGGGAACGCGTCACCTTGTAGAAGCGTGGCTTGCCCGCGAAGGCGATGTGACTGACTGCGCAAAATTCAATGACTCAACTCCCGCACCTCCGCATGCGGCAACATTTTCAGGAATTGAGGCATGCCCATATGCAACAGGTTGATGTGGTTGCCGGCTTCCAGATAGATGTCTTTCTGCCGGGTCAGCAGTGGGTCGATGACCACGTCCAGGCCATAGGCTTCGCCCAGGGCAGGCACGGCGCCGCGTTCGCAGTCGTCGAACAGGTGCGGCAGATTGCTTTCCCTGGAGACCTGCCATTCACCGGTGCTGCGCACTTTGCTCAAGTCCAGGTGACGGCTGGCAGGCAGCAGGGCCATCAGGTAATGCCCGTGGTGGTCGTCGAGGATCACCGACTTGGCCACCCGTTCCGCGGGAATACCCGCGACCCGCGCGGTTTCGAGGCTGCTGGCCGAGTGTGGATGGGTGACGATGTCATATTCGCATTGAGCCTGGTCCAGGCTTCTCTGCACGGTTCTTGCCATACGCATGATGCACCTCGGAGTCCGCAATAACGCTTGGCGGACGATGGTTAACATTTTTGTACGTAGTAAAAGTCTAGGCCCGCCGGGGCAAACCAGCGGGAAATCCGCCCATCGGGCAGGTTTACAACTGGGCAAAATTCATACAACCAGCGCCTCAACTAGACTGTATACAGAACCACCTGCGACTCTCCCGGAGGGTCACGTGAACACTCGCTGTTGTGCCGTTGCATTGCTGTTGGCATTAAGCGGATCCGCCATCGCCGCGGACACCGCCGGACTGCCCGCTTCCAACCCCGCGGGGATCTGGCTGATTACCTTCGGTATCGCGTTCCTGATCGCCGAGGCGGCCCTGCCCAACTACGGCGTGATCGGTCTGGGCGGGATCGTGATGTTCGTGATCGGCGCGGTGATCCTGACCAATGCCGAATTGCCCGTGCCGTTGATGATCGGCCTGGGCCTGATCAGCGCGTTGCTGCTGATATTCCTGCTGATCCGCGCCCTGAAGACCCGGCCGCGTCATACCGTCAGCGGCGATGCCGGCCTGCTGGGCAGCGTTACCCCGGTGCTGGCCTTGCAGGCCGGCGATGCCTGCCTGGGCTGGGTACATTTGCAGGGCGAACGCTGGCAGGTGTCGAGCACCACGCCATTGCAGATCGGGCAACAGGTCCGGGTGGTGGCACGCAAGGGATTGTTGCTGGAAGTGGCTGCGGCTGACGCGGTAACGGTTGGAGGTTAGTCATGGGTCTGCAAATCGGTTTTGTCGCGCTGCTGCTACTGCTGATCGCACTGGCGGGGGCGACGTTCCGCATCCTGCGCGAGTACGAGCGCGGGGTGGTGTTCCAGCTCGGACGCTTCTGGCAGGTCAAGGGCCCAGGCCTGATCCTGCTGATTCCGGTGATCCAGCAAATGGTCCGCGTCGACTTGCGCACCATCGTCCTCGACGTCCCGCCGCAGGATGTGATCACCCGCGACAACGTCTCGGTCAAGGTCAACGCCGTGCTGTACTTCCGCGTGCTCGATCCGCAGAAGGCGATCATTCAGGTCGAAGATTTTCTCATGGCCACCAGCCAACTGGCGCAAACCACCTTGCGCGCGGTGCTCGGCAAACACGAACTTGATGAACTGCTGGCCGAGCGCGAACGGCTGAACATCGACATCCAGCAAGTCCTCGACGCCCAGACCGACGCCTGGGGCATCAAGGTGGCCAACGTCGAAATCAAGCACGTCGACCTCAACGAATCGATGATCCGCGCCATCGCCAGACAGGCAGAGGCGGAGCGCGAACGCCGGGCCAAAGTGATCCACGCGGAAGGCGAATTGCAAGCTTCGGAAAAACTCATGCAGGCCGCCGAAATGCTCGGCCGCCAGCCCGGCGCCATGCAGCTGCGCTACATGCAGACGCTGAGTTCGATCGCCGGGGACAAGAGCTCGACCATCGTCTTTCCGTTGCCGATCGAATTGCTCAAGGGCATGGCGGATCTGTCGGCCAAATCTTGAGTCGAGGGTAACTCTACAACAGGATATAGAAACCCAGAATCGCTACGCCCCAAACGCACAAGCCAAATGTGAACCCGACTCCATTGGCAAAAGTCAGTGTTGCGTTCGCCGTTCCGCGCACGTCGTTTTCCAGATAGTTGATTGCTTCCTGTACACGCAACAAGGAGCAGACTTGCAAGAGTAGAACCAGAAGACTCAGGGCAAAGCTGATGTGCAGATCCGGTAACCACGCCAGTCCCATGCCCGCTAGCGCAGTCATGATCACAATCAACGCAAGTAAGCGTGGGTACCAACGATAGTCCTTACCTGAAGCGCGTATTCGCCGATCAATGCTGGTGAACAACGAGTACACAAAAAACACGAAAAAAATTGCACGAACTATGGGTAACACTTTGTTGCCCGTGGCGGTGCGGTAAAGCTTCCAGTTTTTATACATCCAATAGGTAAGGTACAAACCAAAGGTGAAAACGATCATCAGCGCGAATTTGCTTGTCCCCACAACAAAAAAAGTCGTGCGGGGTGGTTCAGTGCAATCAAGTTCGGCCACTGGAGGCGCATAAGGATTGGCATTCATAGGGATGCATAACCAGGGTCATGGAGTGGACCAAAATGCTAACCCCTGATGGGCATCCCGGATGCCCACACAAAAAAATCAGGACCCTTCCTACGCCCGGCTACACAGTTTCACTCACCGCTGTGCGGTCAGCGGATAAACCGACTCCCATCCACCACCCAGCGCCTTGTACAACCCGACCGCCGCCAGCGAAACACCGGTGGAGCTCTCCACCCACTGCTCCTGAGTCGCCAGCAAGGCGCCTTGCACGGTGAGCACGTTGACGAAGTCCACCACGCCCTCGACGTATTGCCGTTGCGCGGTTTGCAGGGCGATCCGGTTCTGCCGCACCGCTTCGGCGAGGCTGTCGCGGCGCAGTTGGCTGGCGTTGTAGGCGCTCAATTGGTCGTCGATTTCATGCCAGGCGCGCAGCACGGTTTGCTGGTAAGCGATGGCTGCTTCCTGTTGCTGGGCCTCGCGCAGATCCAGCACGCCGCGCAGGCGACCGCCGTCGAATAGCGGCAGGCTGAACTGCGGGCCGATGCCGAAGGTGCGTGAACCCCAGGAACCGAAATCGCTCAGTTGCATCGCTTGCGAACCGACACTGCCTGACAGAGTAATGCGCGGGTAGAAATCACCCTTGGCAACGCCGATGCTCGCGGTCGCGGCATGCAGGCGGGCTTCGGCCTGGCGGATGTCCGGGCGGCGCTCGGCCAGTTGCGACGGCAGGCCGATGGCAACCTGGCGCGGGGTTTGCGGCACCGGCGCGTCGGCGGATAACTCGGCCGCCAGCGCTTGGGGCGGTTCGCCCATCAACAGGCTCAGGGCGTTGATCAGTTGGGCCTGGCGTTGCTCCAGTGCTGGCAGGCGCGATTCGATGGTCGCGACCTGGGCGGCCGCTTCGGCGACATCGAGGTCGGTTGCGACGCCGTCGGCCAGGCGCAGTTGCGACAGCTTCAGGCTATGGCGGGCGACGTCGAGGTTCTGTTCGGTGACGGCGCGGGTATTCTGCACACCGCGCAGTTGAATGTAGTCCTGGGCGGTTTCGGCCAGCACCGACAACAGCACGCCGCGACGGTCGTTTTCCGCCACTTCCAGAGTGGCATCGGCAGCCTCGGTTTCGCGACGTACCCTGCCCCAGAAATCCAGTTCCCAAGAGGCGGAGAACCCGGCATCCCAAAGGTTGAACGCGGAGTTACCGTCATGTCCCGACGGGTCGCTCAGGCCTTCGCCGCTGTTGCGTTTACGGGCGTAACTGCCGCCGACGGCGCTGGTGGGATAACGATCGGCCGTCACCACCTGGCGCACCGCACGGCTTTGCTGCAAGCGGCTGCTGGCGAGCTTCAGGTCGAGGTTGTCGGTCAGGGCGCGCTGAGTAAGGGCCGAGAGTTTCGGATCGTTGAACACTTGCCACCAGCGCTCGTTCATCGTCTCGGCGGTGGCTTGGCTGGTGGCGACTTTTGATGGTTTTGACCATTCGGTGACTTGCTGTGCCTGTGGTTTTTGGAAGTCCGGGCCGACGGTGCAGGCTGAGAGGCTGATCACGAGCAAGGCGCAGAAGGTAAGTCGAGACGGATGACCTCTTCGCGAGCAAGTCGAATCGTCGGCACATTCAACGAACATCTTCATCGCTGAACAACCTCATTAGCCTTGACGCTGGCCGTATCGATACTCGCCTCCACCGACATCCCCACCCGCAAATGCGCAGCCAGGGCCTGCCCCGGCTCCAGCACGATCTTCACCGGAATCCGCTGCACCACCTTGGTAAAGTTGCCAGTGGCGTTATCCGGTTTGACCGAAGCAAAAGTCACCCCGGTGGCCGGTGCGATGCTCTCGACCCGCCCGTTCAAGGTTGCGCCGCCAAAGGTGTCGACATGCACCTGCACGTCCTGCCCCGGTTGCACATTCGTCAGTTGAGTTTCCTGGAAGTTGGCCACCACGTAGGCCTGCGCCAGCGGTACCACCGCGAGCAGTTTGCTGCCTGGCGTGACATAGGCGCCGACCCGCACCGCGCGCTCACCGACCATGCCGTCCTGCGGCGCGGTGATCCGTGTGTAAGACAGCTCGTAACTGGCGATTTCAAGCTTGGCCTGCGCCCGTTTCAAACCACCCTCCGCCCCATCACGTTGGGCGGCGAGTATGTCCACCTGCTTGCGCTCCGCCGCCAGCACCGCCGTGACATTGGTCAACCGGGCACCGGCCTGGTCGATCCGCGTGCGCGCTTGTTGAGCGTTCTGCACCGTGCCGGCCCCGACCCCGGCCAGGTGGTTGTAACGGTCCAGTTCATGTTGCGCAAAGGCCATTTCCGCCTTGGCGGACACCACCTGTGCCTGCGCCTGGGCGATCACCGAAGCCTGACGCTCAAGCGTCGCCCGGGCATTTTCCAGTTGTGCCTGGGCCATCACGGCTTCGGCGGCGGCCGCTTCGGCGGCGGCGCGCAGGTCGCGGTCATCGATCAGCGCCAGCAACTGCCCGGCCTTGACCTGTTGGTTGTCTTCCACCAGCACTTGCTTGATGAACCCGGCAACGCGGGGCACCACCAGCGTGTAGTCGGCCGAGACATAGGCATCATTGGTGCTCTGCTGCGTGCGCTGGCCGAACAGGCCGGGCGCCAGCAGATAAATCAGGACGCCCGTCGCGATCACGACGCAGACGCCCACGGCTACTTTTTGCTTGGATTGAGTCGTCATGAAAACCTTCTGTTTCAGTGATGCGTTCAAGTCGGTGCACGTGGCGGATAGATCCGCGTCGGCAGCCAGAAAATCAGCAGGATCAGCGCCACTGCGACGCCAGCCATGCACAGGTAAAGATCCGCTGCGGCCAGCACCACGGCCTGCTCATGCAGGCGTTGGGCAAGGCCCGGGGTGTCGCTGTCGACCAGGGGCGAATTGCCCAGGCGGTCCACCAGCATGGTCGAGTGAAAGTGCAGGCGATGCGTGGTCAGGGTTTCCAGCACGCCGGTGGCGATCACCGCCGCCAGGCCTTTCACGGTGTTGAACCAGGACGACGCGAAGGGGCCGTCCATGGGACTGATGCTGCCGGTCGAGAGCATCAGCAATGGCAGCACCGACATCGGTTGGCCGAAGATCTGCAGCAGTTGCAAGGCATAGAATTCATCGCGAATCCACACCGAGGTCAGCTGCGAACCGCCGATGCAGGACAACACCAGCATGCTCAGGCCGATCCCCAGCACCCAGCGGCAATCGACCCAACGCAGGTTGCACAGCGCCGCCACCAACGGCAGCGCGATCAACTGCGGGAGCGCCGCCAACAGGGTGATGGGGGCGGTCTGCACCGGGCGATAACCCTGGACCTGCGCCAGATAGCTGGACGGAATGATCACCACCGCCAGCAACACCACCAGCACGCCGGCCAGGGTGATCAGGGCGAACGACAGGTTGCGGATGCCGAGCATCTGCAGTTTGAAAAACGGAATTGGCTGCGACCACTCGTTGATCAGAAACGCCACCAGCAACAGCGTACCGACCACTAGCAATCCGCAGATCAGGCTCGACTCGAACCAGTCCAGCCGATTGCCCTGCAGGATGCCGATCACCAGCATGCAGATCGCCGGAAAACCCAGGAGCAGACCACGCCAGTTGAACTGCTTGAAGCGCTCCAGGCGCAGCGGGTCCTGGGGGATGCCATAGGCCACGGCGACCATGGCGATCAGGCACGGCGCGACGATCTGCCAAAAGGTCCACTGCCAGCCGACGTACTCGCTCCAGAGCCCGGCCAGCGGCGTGCCCAGTCCGGGTCCGAAGGTGGCAGTGAGGGCATAACCGGCCAGGCCGTACAGCTTGACGTTGGCTGGCAGAAAACGCAGGGCGACGGTCATCAGCATCGGCGGCAGCGCGCCACCGGCAAGGCCTTGCAGCGTACGCAGAACCAACAGACTTTCGTAGTTCGGCGCCAACGGGCACAACACGCCCAGCAGGGTGAAGGCACCGATGGCACACAGGGTGAAGCGCCGCAGCGAAAGCGTCACCGCGCACCACGGCGCGAAGGCCATGGCGGCTACCGAGGTCGCGGCGTAGCTGGCGACCAGCCAGGTGCCTTCGTCGTAACCAATGGCCAAGGCTCCACGGATGTCGGCCAGGGCTACCTTGGTCACCATTTCGTTCAAGCCCGACACCAGCACGGCGAGCAATACGCCCACCAGGCCGATGATGATCCGCGGACCAAAAACCTGTGGCGCGGCGGCCGTCGGGCTGGCCGCGGCGAGAGGGGCCGTGACCGTCAGGGAAGTCATTACTGCTAGCTCCGGGATTTTGGTGTCGGAGCATTCTAAAAAGGTCGGGACCTGACGAAAACTGACTTATCGACAGGTTATAAGTGCGCTAGACGCAACGATACAGAACTCTGTGGGAGCGGGCTTGCTCGCGAAGAGGGCGTGTCAGACAACAATGAAGTCGTCTGACCCACCGCTTTCGCGAGCAAGCTCGCTCCTACAGGACCGGTTGCGCGGCCAGCCAAGTCTCGTCACAGCAGGTTTTCAGGGTTTCGCGCAGCCAGCGGTGAGCCGGGTCATTGTCGAAACGAGGATGCCAGGCCTGGTTGAGCACGATGGTGGGCAACGGGATTGGCAGGGTGAACGAACGCAACTTCAGCCCCAGCCGACGGACGCTCAATAACGTCTCCCTGGGCACCGGCAGAATCAGGTCGGAATCGGGCAAGGCGAACATCGCCGCGTGGAAACTCGGGGCGATCACCGCTACCCGGCGCTCCAGGCCCAGGGCGTTGAGTGCCGCATCGATCGGCCCTCGAGCGATACCGCGGCGGGACATACTGATGTGGGGAAACCCTGCAAAACGCTCGGCAGTAATCTCCTCATCGAGCAATGGATGGTCCTCGCGCACCAGGCCGACAAACTGAGTGGAAAACAGGTTCTGCACCTTCACTTCCGGCATCAACGGCCGGTTGTTGCTGACGCTCAGATCGATGCGCCCCTCGCGCAAGGCCTCATCATCGCCATCGCCCTCTGGCGCAAAACGCAATTCGCAATGCGGGGCCTGACGCTCCACGGTATCGAACAACTTGCCGCCGTAGATGCCGATGAAAAAATCGTTGGCGCGGATACTGAAGCGCCGCCGCAAACTGCCCAGATCCACCACCCTGGCCGAGTGGAACAACTGCGCGGCCTGCTCCACCACATCGCGCACCTGTTCGCGCAATTCCAGCGCCTTCGGCGTCGGCACCAGCCCCCGGCCGGCACGCACCAGTATCGGATCGCCAATGGCCTCGCGGATGCGCGTCAACGTGCGGCTCATGGCCGCCGGGCTGAGGTTCATCCGCCGCGCTGCGCCCACCACACTGCCCTCGTCGAGGAGGGCGTCGAGGGC
Organism: Pseudomonas sp. YuFO20; assembly: GCF_035064975.1. NCBI lineage: Bacteria > Pseudomonadati > Pseudomonadota > Gammaproteobacteria > Pseudomonadales > Pseudomonadaceae > Pseudomonas > Pseudomonas sp. YuFO20. The sequence continues at coordinate 23,728 of NZ_JAXDEO010000009.1, read as the reverse complement.
GACCAAGAGGTTCATGTCTGGGAGTTGCATGGGGAGCACTCGTAGCTAATCAGGATTGATTCAGGCGCAATGCTAGCAGATCAAAAGATCCAGACGCCCTAGCAGTTCTGATAGTTCTCGCCTGAGGACGTGAGGTGTAAAACTAAATCTCTCGACCATATTTCGGCGAAGCCATCGGCATGACTCAACTCAAACCTGTTGATCAGAAATTTCCTTCCTGGCAACGCACGACGCTGCTGGCAACCGACAGCAGCCATTCAATCATCGTCGAAATCGTCGATGGGAGAACCAACGCCATCGCCTATTCCGCTTACGGGCAACAGTCCGGGCAACAGGAAGTCATCACACACCTGGGCCTCAATGGCCAATTGCGTGAGATGCAAACCAGTTGGTATTTGTTGGGTAATGGCTATCGTGCCTACAACCCGCGATTGATGCGGTTTCATAGTCCGGACAGTTGGAGTCCGTTTGGGTGGGGCGGGTTGAATCCGTATACGTATTGCGTGGGAGATCCAGTCAATCATATAGATCCGACTGGACATGTTGGAGTATTGCGCGTCATTTCCTCAGCTCTACAAACCGCCATTAACTACGCTCGGCGTAGAGCAAACACGCTTTTCGATCACTGGGTGTCAAGCTCCCCTGTCACTGGGAGAGGCGCGCTCGGAAATAGACCCATGGACGCAGCGCCTTCGATATCCCTACGTCGTACTGTTCCTCCCACTGAAGAAATATTTGGGAGTATCAGCTCTTTTTCGAGACCCCATGATAGTCCACCTGCGTACTTCAGCCATGACCCTGGCACCTTCTCCTACAAAAAACTGATTCCAAACACCTTGGCGATCTTTGACGGAACGCCTCCAGCGTATACACGCCGCATGCCTAGACCTTCAGTTCGACCACCGCCTCCGCCTCCGCCATACACCGCCCAGGACATGAGCCCATTAATTGATAGCGACATCTCCCGCCAACTCCCACAGATATCAACCCGCACCGATCCGAGCCATATGGTTGAGCAAATTCGCGAGAACAACTCTCATGCCTCAGTCGCGATACAGAATGACCCTGCCCGGATAAGCCGGATACAACGTTTGGTGTGGATGCGCGAAAATAGCTGACCCACACCCTTTTGTATCGCGCCAATGTCAATTCAACGCTGCATCCCCCACAGCTTCACCGTCACCCGCTCCAACGAATCAAACACCAGATTCTCTACCAGCAACCCAATCAAAATCACCACCGCCAACCCCGCAAACACCTTGTCCGTATACAACTCATTGCGGTTCTGGAAGATGTACCACCCCAACCCGCCCTTGCCGCTGGTGGCCCCAAACACCAATTCGGCGGCAATTAACGTGCGCCAGGCGAAGGCCCAGCCGATTTTCAATCCGGCGAGGATCGACGGCAGTGCCGCCGGAATCAGGATGAACAGCACGAAACGCATGCCCTTGAGGCCGTAGTTGCGGCCGGCCATGCGCAGGGTTTCCGAGACGCCGAGAAAGCCTGCGTAAGTATTGAGTGCCAAGGCCCAGAGCACCGAATGCACCAGCACGAAAATCAGGCTGTTCTGCCCCAGGCCGAACCACAGCAGCGCCAGCGGCAGCAGCGCAATCGCCGGTAATGGGTTGAACATCGAGGTCAGGGTGCTGAGCAGGTCGCGACCGAATTGGGTCGATACCGCCAGCGTCGTCAGGGCAAACGCCAGGACAATGCCGATCAGGTAGCCCTTGAGCAGCACCACCAGGGAAATCCACACCTTGCCCAGCAACTCACCGCTGAGCAGGCCGTCATACAGCGCATGAGCAGTCTGCACAAAACTCGGCAACAGCAAGTCGTTGTTCGTGTAACGCGCAGTGGCCTCCCAGAGTACGGCAAGCAGAATCAGGATCAGGCTTTTGCGCAGCCAGCCCTGTTGCCACAGGCGTTGGCCGAGCGGTAATTCACGCTCCAGCGGTACGCTGGTCAGTGGCTGCAAAACGGTTTCGAATTCTTCACGCGCAGATGATAAATGGCTCATCGGGCCCTCCTCTCAAACTGGCTCAATAAGCGATGCGGATGTCGGCAAAATCGAGCTCGCGCTCGGTTTCCGGCGACTGGCCTTCATCGAACAACAGCCTATGAATGCGCCGCGCCGACTCCTGAAAAGCCACGCCGCCAAGGCTGTGTAGATCGTATTGATGACTGTGGACTTCCGCCCGCACCCGACCCGGATGTGGCGAAAGCAACAGGATGCGATTGCCCACCACCAACGCCTCTTCGATGGAGTGCGTGACGAACAGCAGCGTGAAGCGCACCTCCTCCCAGAGCAGCAGCAATTCTTCCTGCATCTTGCGTCGGGTCAGGGCGTCGAGCGCGGCGAAGGGTTCGTCCATCAGGAGGATTTTCGGCTGCATCGCCAGCGCCCGGGCGATGGCAACGCGCGCCTTCATGCCGCCCGACAGGGTATGTGGATAGGCGTCGGCAAATGCCGCCAGGCCGACCTTTTCCAGGTAGTGCAGCGCCCGCTCTTCGGCCTCTTTACGCTTGAGGGTTTTCGAGGCCAGCAGCGGAAACATCACGTTCTGCTTGACGGTTTTCCACGGCGGCAGTTGATCGAATTCCTGGAACACGACAATGCGGTCCGGCCCCGGCGCATCGACGCGCTGACCCTGAAGGCGGATCTCACCTTCGACTGGCTGGATGAATCCCGCAGCGGCCTTGAGCAAGGTTGACTTGCCGCACCCAGACGGCCCGAGCAGGACAAAACGGTCCGCCGGATCGACCTCGAAGCTGACCTGGTGGGTGGCCCGCACCACCCGCTGGGGCGTGCGGTACTCCAGGCTGACGTTATCGACCGACAACAGCGCCTGGGCTGCGGCGATCGGTTTGCTGACCGTGTGGCCTTGCAAGGGGGCGTTCATGTCGGTCAGCTCCCTTGCAGCGGTTTGGCATCCTGGAAGAAGTAGTCCTTCCACGAATCCGGTTTGTTTTTGATCGCGCCCACACGGTAGAGGAACTCGGCCAGCGGGTAGGTATTTTTCGGCGTGACGCTGAATTCGAACTGCGGGTTGTCGATGATTTTCAGCAGTTCGGCGCGGTCGATCTTGGCCTTGGTGACGCGGATGTAAGTGTCCGCCGCCGCGCCTTTATCGTTTTGCGCGAATTGCGCGGCTTCGGTCAGCGCATCGATGAAGGCCTTGTAGGTCTTCGGGTTTTCCTCACGGAATTTCTCGGTGGCAAACAGCACCGTCGGCGAGTTGGGGCCGAGCAGGTCATAGGTGTTGAGCACCACGTGCACGTTCGGGTTGGTCAGCGCCTGATCCTGGAACGGCGGGTTGGAGAAGTGCCCGCTCAACTCGGTGCCGCCGGCGATCAATGCGGCCGTGGCATCAGGGTGAGGGACGGCGATGGTGTACTTGTCGAGGCGATTGAATTCCTTGTCACCCCACTGCTTGGCGGCCGCGTATTGCAGGAAGCGCGACTGCACCGACACGCCCACGGCCGGCACCGCGATGCGGTCCTTCTCGGTGAAATCGGCGATGGTCTTGACCTTGGGATTGTTGCTCACCAGGTAGTACGGGAAGTTGCCCAGGGAGGCCACGGCCTTGACGTTCTGCTTGCCGTGGGTGCGGTCCCAGATGGTCAGCAGCGGACCGACGCCGGCACCGGCAATGTCGATCGAACCGGAGAGCAGCGCATCGTTGACCGCCGCGCCACCGGAGAGCTGGGTCCAGTCGACCTTGATGTCGATGCCTTCCTGCTTGCCGTACTTCACGATCAGGTTCTGGTCGCGCACCACGTTGAGCAGCAGGTAGACGATGCCGAACTGTTCGGCGATGCGGATTTCACCTTCGGCGTGGGCCACGGTCGGTGCCACCAGGCTGCCGGCGATCAGGCTGAAACCCAGGCCGAGGGCCGCGGCCAGCGGTGCAAAGGGTAGACGTTTGGACATGGTCAAATCTCCGGCAAATCAGAAAGGCGCGTCGCCCTGGATGGTGGTGCGATACAACTTGCGGCGCAGATGGCTGGGACATCCGGCGGCGAGGTGGATCAGCGAACGGTTGTCCCAGAACACCAGGTCATGGGGCTGCCACTGATGGCGGTAGATGTTTTGCGGCAACACGCTGTGGGCGTAGAGCTCGTCGAGCAATTGCTTGCTCTCGTCTTCCGGCAGGCCAACGATGCGGGTGGTGAAACCCTCGCTGACGAACAACGCCTTGCGCCCGTTTTCCGGGTGGGTGCGCACGACCGGGTGGATGACTTCGGCGACTTGCGCCAGTTGTTCCGGGGTCAGGGTCGGGCGCCAGTTGCCTTCGAATTTGGTCTCGCTGTAGCGCGCCGTGTAGGAGTGCGCGGCCGAGCGCCCTTCGACGGCCTTGCGTAGCGCCTCGGGCAGGTTGCCCCAGGCTTTGTGCATGTCGGCGAACAGGGTGTCGCCGCCTTCGGACGGCAGTTCCTGGGCATGCAGCATCGAACCCAGGCTTGGCAGTTCCTTATAGGAAAGATCGGAGTGCCAGAACTTGCCGGCATCTCCCAGGCCGATGGATTGGCCGTTCTCGATGATATTGGAAACGATGAGGATTTCCGGGTGCCCGGCCAGCAGGAATTGCTTGAGCACATGGATCTGCAACACGCCAAAACGGCGGCTGAAATCGATTTGCTGCTCGGGAGTAATGCGTTGGTCGCGGAACACCACCACGTGATGATCCAGGTGCGCACGGTGAATGCGTGCGAAGTCCTGCTCGTTGACCGGGCGGGACAAATCGAGACCGATGATTTCGGCACCCACCGCGCCGCTGAACGGGCGGATTTCGAAGAATTGTGGCGCGATGCTTGGCGATGCTGAAGCTGCAGACATAAAACACTCCCACGCACGGCACGCTCAAGGGCGCGCGCGTCGATCAGAAACTCACGGATGTCGTGTTGGTTCGTGTCGTGCGGCGCGCCGATTGGTCGGCAGGTACGCAGGGAATTAACTTTATAGATATAAGAAGACTAATTTAAATACCGTTAAAGAATAACGATATGGCATTTGTAGCGCTGCGATATAGTTTCGCTAACCAATCAAAGGCGCCAATAAAATGACGATTATTCGCCGTTCGTCCCTTCGACCCTAAAGTCTTTCTTACAAAATATTGACACGGGCAATTTGGTATCACATTATTCGCACCCTGCAAAAAGGCCATCAGGCTCTGGTGCGGTGATAGGTTTCTCTGGCTTAGTTGATTGATGAAAGTTTTTTATCATTTTATTGAGACGAGCTTCGCCGCAGAAAGCGATGCTAATTACTCTTTGTCTCATCTTCTCTTAGTTAGCGGCCTTCATGTTTTGCCGATTCTTAACCATTCGGGTTGAGTGTTTTTCGTGCATTCGGATTGGAGTAGAAGGCTGTGGGTCATGTCACGTTAGCCATCCGGCATCTGCAGGATGAGCAAATGCTGCTACGAAGAGGCGGGTTGTATTGGATTGCTTTGGACCGTACGACCGATGCGGAAATTTTTGCGCGTCAGTTTTTATCGGCGTTATCTGAAGACAATACTGCCACGTTGATATGCAGCGGCACCGACCCCGAAGCCATCGCCGAGACTTTGGCTGCAGATTGCGGTCCTTCGGCGCTGCGCATGTTTTCCATGCCTCATGACACCTCTGCTCGTCAGGCCTTCACGGCCTTGACCTCTGATCTGCAGCGAATAAAAATCGCACGCGGCAGTCAGCTCGTGTTGATGCTGAATTCGGCCCATCTGGAAAGCCTGGGTACCCAACAGTTACAACGCTGGTGTGAAAGTACCCGCCAATGGTTGTTGAATATCGACTGCACTCTCTTAGTTCTGTCCAGCGGTCAAGCGCCACTATTACATGAGTGTTTGTCCCGTCTTAATGAGCAACTTTCCGGTTTGGCGCAGTTGTATCGCCAAGATGGCGCGATTCACTACCAATTGAATTTTTGGCACAGTGAGTTAGGTGTTTGCGCCGCTCAAACATTTGACCTGGAAGTGTCCGACAGTGGTTTTTCCTTGAGCGATTCGCAGCTATCGACTCCCTCGCAAACCCGTACCGATGACCAGCGTATCTACCTGACCCAGCGCTCTGCCCTTGAGGGGTCGGCACCCTTGTCCGAGCAATGGCGACTTTTTGAACATCGTGCCGATCTCCTTCAGCAGGCGGCACGCGCGCGGGCAGCCTGCGTGATCCTGACATTGGAAAGCAACCAGGATGTAGAACCGCTGGCTCGGCAATTACACGGATTACGCGAGCAATGTGGCGCCGCCTTGAAGATCATCGTGCGGGAAATGGAGCCTTGCCTGCGGTACCGCGACGAACGCTTATTGCTGACTTGCGGGGCCAACCTCATCGTGCCTGCCAAAACCACACTGGCAAACTTCCTCAGCATGGTGGAAAGCGCCCAGGGACAGATCTGGCGTTATCGTCAGACACCCGATATCCAATCACTGTTTGCACGTCTACGTCCTCCTGCGCAGCGCGGGATATTGCCACCTCGTGAATTTATCGACTTGCTTGATGAGGTCTACGGCGGCGCTTCGGGCGAGCTTGTCCATCAATTGTTGCGGTTGCGCCCAAGAGGCGAACTGAACATCGACCAATACTTGAGTCAGATCACCTTGCGCCGCTTCGGCGATGTCGCCTGCGCACTCGACGGCGTGTTCTATCTGTTTCTGTTCGCTTGCCGTGGCGACGGACTGGAACCAGCACTGGGCAACATTTGCCGCCTGCCATGGCGCGACATTTTCAGCGAGTGCAAGGTGCTTTCCGGCGTGGATGTGTTGCCGCGCCAGGATTTTCTAGATGCTCCCGAAACTCTTGAAGCATCACGCCTGGCCACCGGGCAGGTAACCGCTGATTTGACTCGCGCCATTACCCAGAGCGGTTACACGCCGCAACGTATTACGCTGCCGTTGTCGGAGCCGTGCCCATGAGTTACGTCCAATTGTTGCAGGTTATCGCGGCAAGCTGCCTGATGACCGTCGCGATAATGCTGGTTCTGCGCAGTTTTTTGCAGCGCTTCAATCGCTTGCTCCAGCAGTATTTGTCACCGCGTTATCTGCAGCCGCGGGGGGTGCGTCGGCGCAAACCTGTGTCGCCCGTTGAGAGTGACGCACATGAACCGTCCTGAGCGAATCGAAGTAGACAAGACAGCAGCACAAAGCGACTGGACCTGGCCCGGCCTGGGACTGTGGAACCTGTATTTCCTCATCAAGCTGACGCTGTTCTGGGGCGGTTACCTGAACCTGCAGATCCTGCCGAACCTGGTCTTCGCCGCTATATTGCTGGTGCCGCTGCGCAATCGATACCTGGCGTTGCTGCGCACGTTGATCGCCTTGCCGCTGGGTGTAGCGTTGTTCTATCAGGACACTTGGCTGCCGCCTTTCAGCAGGTTACTGGACCAGCCGGGCGTGCTGAATTTCAGCGCCGATTATCTGCTCGATCTTGCCGGCCGTTTCATTGACCTGAACCTGTGCGGTGCATTGCTGGTTTTAGTGGTGGCCTATTTCTTCGTGCGTCAGTGGCTGCGCCTGACCACCTTGACCCTTGCCGGTTTCGCCTGGCTGGGCGGCGCAGGGTTGATGGCAATGCATGCGCAGGTACCGCAAAGTACTGCTCAAGCACCCGTTTCCGGTGGCGCGCCGATCGTCAGCGCCGAACCGGACAGCGCGACACTCGACGCTTATCTGCAAAACTTCTACAGCACCGAGGCCGGTCGGCAGGTTGTATTCCAGCCATCACCATCGGCGGCTCAGCCGTTCGATCTGTTGCTCATCAATATCTGTTCAATGGCCTGGGATGACCTGGACGCTGTTGGTTTGCGTGATAACAGCTTGTTGCGGCAGATGGACATCGTGTTCGAGAACTTCAACTCGGCCACTTCCTACAGTGGGCCGGCGGCCATTCGGCTATTGCGCGCCAGTTGCGGCCAGCAGTCGCACAGCAAGCTTTACGACGCGGCGCCCGAGCAATGCCTGTTGATGGATGACCTGCGCAAACTGGGATTCAACAGCGAAGTCATGCTCAACCACACCGGCCAGTTTGAAGGCTTTATCGACGAAGTACGTGCCCAAGGGTCATTGCCGGCGCCGGCAGTCAGTGTCGCCAGTTTGCAGCGCGCCCTGGTGGGTTTCGATGGTTCGTCAATCTGGCGTGATCGTGAAGTCCTGAACAAATGGTGGCAACACCGAGAGGGGCAGAGTGATTCCAGGGTAGCGCTGTTCTACAACACCACGACGCTGCATGACGGCAACCGCAGCCTGACCCTCGATGGCGGCACCAAGAGCGCCGAATACAAGCCCCGCGCCCAGGCATTGATCGATGACCTGAGCGCTTTCCTCAAAGACCTGGAAAAGAGCGGACGCCGGGTGGCGGTGGTGATCGTGCCTGAACATGGTGCCGCCTTGCACGGTGACCGCATGCAGATATCCGGAATGCGGGAAATCCCGAGTTCGTCGATTACCCACGTGCCGGTCGGCATCAAGTTAGTGGGCATGGGTAAGAATCCGCGATCTGAGCCGATTCTCATCAAAGAACCGAGCAGTTATCTGGCTCTGTCGGAAATTATCTCGCGCCTGTACGCCGCGCCTCCTCAAGGCGATGGCCTGGGCCCGGACTGGCAGGCATTGCTGGCCAATCTGCCGCAAACCCCGGCGGTCTCGGAAAACGCTGGCACCGTTGTCCTCGACTACGCGGGCAAGCCTTATGTTCGAATCAAGGAGAAAGGAGCTTGGCTTCCTTACCCGCAAAGTCTCAAGTAAAGAACCAGACGCTCTCGCGCAGCGAGCGAGCCGATGATATTGCCCGGCTTAAAGCCGAGCTGCACTTGCCGAGTCTGGAATACGTCGATGTTTCGGCACTGCTGGAACTAAGCCGGGCGCAAAAGCGCTGGCCGTTGCTGGCTGATTTCGCGATCACTGGCAAACAGTCATCATCGCCGGTTGCCCAGCCAGTACGCCAGGGCAAGTTCGGGGCGCTCAAGTGACATCGCTGAGTATCTGCGGAGTCCGTGGAGGAGTCGGTACCACGTCGTTGGTGGCCGCGCTCGGTCATGCCTTGGAAAGCCTCGGTGAGCGGGTACTGATGATCGACCTGTGCCCGGAAAACCTGCTGCGTCTGCATTTCAATCTGCTGGACTCCCAGGATTCGGGTTGGGCGCGGGCGATGCTCGATGGTCAGGACTGGCACAAGCAGGCCTGGAGCCTGAAGCCGTTTCTGCAGCTTTTGCCTTATGGTCGCCTGAGTGCCGAAGAGACCATGAGCATTGAGCAGCAACTGCTCCATGACCCGCAGATCTGGGCCCGGCGTCAGGCGAGTCTGGCGGCTCACTTTGACTGGCTGCTATTCGATGTACCGCAACGCTTGCCGGGGCATGCCACCCTTGGCCCCTGCCTGCTCCCGATTCAGGTAGCCGAGGCTGATGCAGCTTGCCATGTGCTGCTGTTGCAGCAGGCGGGTAACAATCCCGTCCTGGTGAATCGCTTTGATCCCGGCAGCCAGCTGCAACGCGATCTGCTGCTCATCTGGCGAAAACACTATGCAGCTCGTCTCTTGCCCATGAAAGTACATGCAGACGAAGCCGTGCGCGAAGCGCTCGCGTTCAAGCAGTCAGTGGGGCAATACGCACCGGACAGCCTTGCTGCGCAAGATGCACTGAGTCTGGCGACCTGGTGCCTGGCAAGACGCCGAGAGCTGACATGATCAGGCAATGGTTTCCTTACCTGTATCTGCGTCGTCGCTACGACTGCTACCCGTTGACGGCTTTGCTGCTGGCGTCGTTCACCGCGCTGGCCTGGCTGTTCCTGCGACTGGAGTCGCCGGCCTGGCAGCGTCTGATAGAGCAGCGCCAGCGCTGGTATCCGCACTTGGCCAGCAAAGCCGCTCCAAGTGTGGGTGACCCTTTGCGCATTGCCCTGCAAAGCTTGTGGTTACTGGTATTCCGTCCCTGGCCGCAAGCCCGCCCGCGCTCTGCACCGCAATGGGCGAAGAGCGTTGGCAAATCCAACCAGCGCCTCTGGAGTCGTATCGGTGTTTTTCTCACTGGCCTGCCGGAGCACGCCAGCGAGAGCAAAGTCATGCATGACGGTGCTAAATGGTGGCGCAACCTTGATCCTCGCCAGCAGCATTGGCTGAATTACATCTGCGCCGCCATCGGGTTGATCCTCGTGGTGGTGTGCATCACCGAGCCCTTCAATTACATATCGCAACTGATTTTCGTGATTCTGCTGTGGGTGGTAGCCATGGTGATTCGGCGCGTTCCGGGCCGGTTTCCGACGCTGCTGCTGATCATGCTGTCGATCATCGTATCCTGTCGTTACCTTTGGTGGCGCTACACCGCGACCCTGAACTGGGACAGCCCATTGGATCTGGCTTGCGGGGTCCTGTTGCTGATTGCCGAAACGTACTCATGGCTGGTGCTGTTGCTCGGTTACATCCAGACCTGCTGGCCGTTGAACCGCCCACCGTCGCAACTGCCTGGTGATACAAGGTTATGGCCTACGGTCGATCTGTTGATCCCGACCTACAACGAAGACCTGTCCATCGTTCGCAACACCGTGTATGCCGCCCTCGGTATCGACTGGCCCCAGGAAAAGTTGCGTATTTCGATACTCGACGATGGCAAGCGTGATGAATTCCGGTTGTTCGCTGAACAGGCTGGGGTGAATTACATCACTCGTAGCGATAACAAGCATGCCAAGGCTGGCAATCTCAACCAGGCCTTGAAGCAGCTCGATGCGGAGTTGGTGGCCATTTTCGACTGCGATCACGTGCCAGTGCGTTCATTCCTGCAACTCACGGTGGGCTGGTTCCTGCGCGACCCCAAGCTGGCCTTGGTGCAGACGCCGCATCACTTTCTATCGCCGGATCCTTTCGAGCGCAACCTCGATACCTTTCGGCAGCGGCCCAATGAAGGCGAGCTGTTTTACGGCCTGGTCCAGGATGGCAACGACATGTGGAACGCCGCATTTTTCTGCGGGTCCTGTGCCGTGCTACGGCGTTCGGCTATTGATGAAATCGGTGGCTTTGCCGTGGAAACCGTTACCGAAGATGCCCATACCGCGTTGCGCCTGCACCGAAAGGGCTGGAATTCGGCTTATGTGCGCATTCCCCAGGCTGCGGGGTTGGCCACTGAAACCCTGTCTGCACATATTGGCCAGCGGATTCGCTGGGCTCGGGGCATGGCGCAGATTTTCCGTACGGACAACCCGTTGCTGGGCAAAGGCCTGACGATCTTTCAACGCATCTGCTACGCCAACGCCATGCTGCACTTTCTTGCAGGTCTGCCGCGCCTGGTGTTCCTTACCGCGCCTCTGGCGTTCCTGCTGTTGCACGCCTACATCATCTACGCGCCGGCCTTGATGATCATTCTGTATGTGATCCCGCATATGGTTCATGCGAGCCTGACCAACTCACGCATGCAGGGAGAACACCGTTTGACGTTCTGGGGAGAGGTCTATGAAACCGTGCTCGCCTGGTACATCGCGCGGCCGACCACCGTTGCCCTGTTCAACCCCAAGAAAGGCAAATTCAACGTGACCGCCAAGGGCGGCTTGATGACTGAAGATCAGTTCGACTGGGGTATCGCCAGACCGTACCTGGTGTTGGCGCTGCTGAATATCATTGGCCTGGGTTTTGCGATATGGCGTCTGTTCTACGGGCCGAGCAATGAAATCGGCACCACGCTGGTCAGCAGTCTGTGGGTCATTTACAACTTGCTGATCGTCGGCTCCGCGGTGGCCATTGCCGCTGAGGTTCGCCAGGTGCGCGAGACCCATCGTGTGCAGGCCAAGCTGCCGGCGGCGGTGCGCCTGCAAAACGGAAAATTCTATCCCTGCATGCTGGTGGACTACTCCGAAGGGGGCACCGGTGTCGAGCTGGACGTTGAGCTTTCCCTGTCAATCGGTGAGCGGATTTACCTGATGATGCAGCGCGGAGAACGCGAGTTCCTGTTCTCCGGCATCATCAGCCGCAGCCACAAGAACTTTATTGGTATCGCCCTAAACGAGCTTACTTCGCAACAGAAAATCGATTACGTGCAATGCACTTTTTCCCGTGCCGATGCCTGGTTGAACTGGAACGAAGACTTCAAGCCGGACAGGCCGCTGCATAGTTTTATCGACGTGCTGCGCCTGGGTGCCAGTGGCTATTACCGCCTGTATCAATACTTGCCTGCCTGGACACGGAACCTGGCCCGACCGTTCACGCGTTTGCTCGCTTGGCTGATCAGCTATGTGCCGCGTTTCGCCAAAGCGCCCCCCCTTTCTTCCAATTCTCGATCGGTATGCGCCCCATGAGTCGCTATTTCAACTTCACGCTGGTAAGCCTGCTGTCGCTGGCAATGAGTTGCGCCCAGGCGCAGCCCATCAAGGAGCAAACCCTCAAGGAGCAACCACCGGTCACGACGCCAGCGTCAGTCTCGGTTGCAGTGAGCAGCGTGCCTGGCTGGGACGTATCGCGTAATTTCGAAGAGCTGGGGCGAGTGGCTGACAGTCTGTTGCTCGGCACGCACAACACCGAACAGTTTGAATTCACCATGCGTCGCGACCGCATCGCCAGCGATGCGAAGCTGCAACTTGAATACACACCGTCACCGGCACTGCTGCCAACACTTTCGCACCTGCGGGTCTACCTCAACGACGTGCTGATGAGCGTGATCACCATCGACAAGGAGCAGTTGGGGAAAAAGACCGTCCGCCAAGTCGAACTCGATCCGCGCCTGATCAGCGACTTCAACCGCGTGAGGCTGGAGTTTGTCGGCCACTACACCGACATTTGCGAAGAGCCTTCCAATAGCGCGCTGTGGGTCAATATCAGCCGGGCCAGTCTGGTATCCCTGAAAGAGCAGGCGTTGATCGTGCAAAACGATCTGGCCTATTTCCCGATGCCTTTTTTTGACGCGCGCGACTATGAAAAGCCTGTTCTGAACATGGTGTTCGCGGCTTCGCCGACGCTTGGCGAACAGCGTGCGGCGGGTATTCTTGCCTCGTACTTCGGCAGCAAGGCCGCGTGGCGCGGCACAAAGCTCCCGGTATTGTTCGATCAACTGCCCACCGCGACGCCCGCGACGCCCGTAACTGCCGCCATCGTATTTGCCACCAACACTCGTCGCCCGGCATTCCTGAGTGACATGAAGCAGTTCCCGCCGGTCGAGGCGCCGGTGGTGCAAATGATCGACAACCCCTCCGACCGCTTCAGCAAGGTGTTGCTGGTGCTGGGCCGTGACGAGGCCGATCTGTCCGTGGCCGCGCAGGCACTGGTGCTGGGTGGCGATCTGTTTCGTGGTGAGCGGGTTGTGATCGACAAGGTGCAGCAGATCCAGCCGCGCCAACCCTATGACGCTCCGAACTGGATGCGTACCGATCGGGCCGTTCGTTTCGCAGAGTTGGTCAAGTATCCCGAGCAATTGCGTACCAGCGGCCTGCAGCCCCTGCCTATCAGCCTGGACATCAACCTGCCGCCAGATCTGTTTGTCTGGCGCAACCAGGGCATTCCGCTGCAAACAAAATACCGCTACACGCCATCGGCCACCAATGACGGTTCGCGACTGAACATCAGCCTCAACAATCAGTTCATCACCAGCCTGCCGTTGCTGGTCAACAGCAATGACCGGCTCGAAGAGTTGCGCCTTGCCGTGTTGTCCAGCGAGTCGGCGAACATCAATGAAAACCTGTCGGTCCCGGCACTGAAAATCGGCGACCGCAACAACCTGCGGTTCAATTTCAGCTTCGCCACCACGACCAGCAGTTCCCAGCGAGATCGTTGCCAGACCTCGTTACCGGTGGACACTCAAGCGGTGATCGACGATCAGTCGACTATCGATTTGTCGGGCTATCACCATTACATCGCCATGCCTGATCTGGCAGCGTTTGCCCGCAGTGGCTTCCCCTTCAGCCGCATGGCGGATCTTTCCGAGACTGTGGTGATGGTGCCAGCGCAGCCCAGTGCCGTGCAGCTGAGCACGTACCTGGAAGCCATCGCCGGTATTTCGGCGCGCTCGGGTCTGCCCGCCATGAACCTGACCTTGACCGACAGCTGGGACGAGGTGTCGAAGCGCGATGCAGACGTGCTGATCCTCGGTTCTTTCGATCCAGGCATGCGCGATAACCAGGACATGAGTGTGCTCCTGGACCGCTCCCGGGACTGGCTGCTGAAAGCAAACCACCAGGGGCCGGGTTCGTCGCAAAACAATAACGCGGGTAACCCGGCTGCCAGTCGGGTCGAGGTCTCAGCTGAAGGACCGATTGCTGCAATGGTCGGCATGCAATCACCTTTCCATGAACAGCGCAGCATCGTGGCCCTGTTGGCCAATGAAGATGCAGGCTTCCAGTTGTTGCGCGAGACGCTCAATGACAGCGGCAAGATGGACGCGGTGGCCGGCTCAGTGGTGTTGATCCGCAGTAGTGGCGTCCAGGGCCATATGGTCGGCGACCACTATTACGTCGGCAGTCTGCCATGGTGGCTGATGCTCTGGTTCAAGTTGTCCGAGCACCCGGTCCTGCTCGCATTTCTCGCCGTGTCTGGCGTCCTGCTCAGTGCGTTCCTGATCTGGCGCGTCCTGCAATGGGCAGCTCGTCGTCGTCTGGCTTATGAAGAATAAGTCGGTGAGTAATGCCCGGGCGCGACTGCTTGCAGCGGTTTTGCCAATCCTGGCATGGCCTGCGCAAGGCGCGAGCCAATGCGTCTGGCCAGCCTGGGAAAACTTCAAGCAGCACATGATCAGCGATGATGGGCGGGTTATAGACGCGTCCTCCCCGCAGCAGATCACCACGTCTGAAGGGCAGAGCTACGGGCTGTTTTTTGCGTTGGTGGCCAACGATGAGCAAAGCTTCGGCCGGCTGTTGACCTGGACCCGCAACAATCTGGCGGACGGCGATCTCAGCCATCGTCTGCCCGCCTGGAAATGGGGGCTCGACAAGGACGGTCAATGGGGCGTACTTGACGCCAACAACGCCAGCGATGCTGATCTATGGATTGCCTACAGCCTGCTGGAAGCAGGCCGCCTGTGGCACCGGCCTGATTATCTGGCGTCAGGTAATCACCTGCTGTGGCGAAGCGCCGCACAAACCCTGCGCAAGCTGCCGGGTCTTGGCCTTATGTTGCTCCCAGGGGATGTCGGCTTCGAATCCAGCCAGGGCTGGCGCCTGAACCCCAGCTATCTGCCACCACAATTGTTATCGCGCTTTGCGCTCATCGCACCGGTATGGGCCGAAGTGGCGCAAAACTCTCGGCGCCTGCTGATCGAGGGCGCTCCCAAAGGCTTCGCACCGGACTGGCTGGTGTGGCAGGCCGGGCAAGTTGCTTCCGTCGATGGCAAGGACGCGCAGGGAAGCTACGACGCTATTCGTGTATATCTGTGGCTCGGCATGTTGGCGACCGATGCCCCCGGGCGCACCGACTTGCTCGATCACTTCAAACCCATGCTTGAGGCCACCGCCCGCCTGGGCTATGTGCCGGAGCACGTCGACTCCGTCTCCGCAAAGACCGTGGGCTCTGGGCCGGTCGGGTTTTCGGCGGCACTCTTGCCGTTGTTGACCAACGATGCATCGACGGCTGCGGTGCTCTCTGCCCAGCGTGAACGCCTGCGTCAATCGCCGCCGTTGGCCGATGCCTATTACAACCAGTCGCTGTTGATGTTTGGCCAGGGCTGGGACGAACAGCGCTATCGGTTCGACAAGGATGGGCGACTGCAACCGAACTGGACGAGTACATGCACGCACTGAACAGAGCCCCCCATACCAGTGCATTCAAGGTTTTGGTCTTGCGCTGCACACTGCTGCTGTCCTGTCTGAGCGGTGCCACGCTCGCAGCGACGGTTCCTGTTACTCAACAGGAGCAACAGCAATGGCTGCTGCAACAGATGCGTATCGGTGAAGCGTTGCAACGCGAAGATCTGGTTCGCGACTCTTTGGCGCGGCTGAAACTGATCGCCCCCGACAATCCCCAGGTCCTGGTGGGTGAAATACGCCAGGCGTTGGCTGATAAGTCTCAGGCGCAGAACAGCGCCTGGATCGAGCAGAGATTGACTCGCCTGCGCCAGTTAGCACCGGACTCCGCGCAAATGCGCCAGGCTCAAGCATTGATCAAATTGCAGAGCCAGGATGGTCAGCGTCAGTTGCAGCAGGCGCGGTTATTGGCTGCCGCCGGGCGCTACGACGAAGCCAGTGAAGCCTTTGAACAGCTATTCGCAAAAGAGCCGCCGGACCTCGCCTCAGCGCTTGAATACTGGAGCGCACGCAGCCGGATCAGCGGCCAGAGAGTGGCTGTGCTCGGTCATGTGCAGGCGCTGGACCGGGATTATCCAGGCAATACCGGCGTACGACAGATGCTGGTCGGCCTATTGTTCGCCGAGGGTCGCGACGACGAGGCTCTGGCCACGCTGCATCAATTGGCGGCTGATCCTCAGGCCAGTGCCAATGCGGCGGAACGGGAATACAACTACCTGATCAAATTGCCAACTGGCCCGAAAACGGCGCAGGCATGGCAGGCATTCATTCACTATTACCCGTATTCACCGTTGGCTAAAGACGCTACGCAGCGACTTGCGCTGCAACAAGGATTGTTGACCGATCCTGCCTGGCAGGCCGGCGTCAAGGCCAAGGGCCTGCTTGAGCAAGACAATGCCACGGACGCTGTGGCCAGGGCTGCAACAGCCGAGGGACTGTTACGCCGTGCCGTTAAGGCTTATCCGCAAGATTCAAGCCTTTACGGCGCACTGGGTACCGCGTTGATGCGCCAAGGCAAATACTCGGCGGCACATGAGGCTTTCTCCACGGCTCTGAGCAAGGAACAGGACACCGATTACATCAGCAAATGGCAGGATCTACAGGCTGTTACGCGCAACTGGATGCTCCTGCAGAAAGGCGGTGAAGCCCTGCAACGCAAGGACTATGCGGCGGCGCGTAGTGCGTATCGGCAATCGCGAACCCTCAAGGCTGATTCCGCCGACCCATTGATCGGCCTCGCCAATGTCGCTATGGCCGAGTCCAATGAAATCGAGGCCGAAGCGTTGTTGTTACAGGCGCGCAAGGTCGAACCGGGCAATGGCAGCGTGGTGCGCGCACTGGTCCGACTGTATCGCGGGCAATCAAGCGAGCGCGCTGAAGCCTTCCTCAATACCTTGCCGGCCAGCAACCAGCCTGAGTTTGCCAGCCTGCGTCGGAGCATTGAACTTGAGCGGCTGAATGTGCAGGCTGACCTCGCCAGTCAGCATTCGGACTGGGCTCAGTTGGCATCACTACTGAAGAAAATCCGCACGCTGGACCCCGACAATCCATGGACGACCTATCGCCTGGCCACCGCCGAGATTGCCATGGGACAACCGCGAGAGGCTGATAAAGCGTTCCATGAATTATTGGCGCTGCAAAGCCGCAATCCCGAGGCTCGTTACGCCCATGGTCTGTACCTGGCCAATGAGAACCGCGACAGCGAAGTGCTGGCCACCCTCGGGCAGATTCCGGCCACCGCCTGGACCGATAACATGCGTGAACTGCAGACTCGGATCAAACGTCGGCAGTTGATGGCTCAGGTCGAACAGCGACGTAACAGCGGGCATGAGTCTGAGGCCATTGCCTTGTTGTTGCGTGATCCAACGGTGGATGATCTTGGCACCCTCGCCGATTGGGCCGCCCAGCGTAAAGATTACGTCGAAGCCGAACGTTACTACCGCAAGGTGCTCAAGCTCCAGCCGCAGAATGACGAGGCGCAGTTGGGCTTGATCGAAATGCAGATTGCCACCGGGCACATCCAGCAAGCGCGTGCCGGCCTGGAAAAAATCGTCCCGTCGCCTTCGGCACCTGCGCCCTGGCAACGACGCCTGATCAATGCCTGGTCTGCGGTGGGTGAAAAGGACAAAGCCAGCGCGATGTTCGCCAATCTGCTGAAAACACCCCAGACCGATCCGCTGATCTACCGCGATGCGGCGCGTCTGATGGCCAGGGATCAGCCGCAACAGGCGCTGGATAATTACGCCCGCAGCATGGCCGCAGCAGGATTGATTTCACCTGCCCAAGCCAGCCCCCGCGACAACGTAGCCATGACCGAGGCCAGTCGCGCCAAGGACAGCGATGAGTGGCTGGCGCGAAGCCTGCGCAGTGATGTCGACGAGCTTTACAAACAGCAGAACCCGACCGTCAATCTTTACCATGACTACGCTTGGCGTACCGACAACACGGCACCGGGCATCTCCGACCTGACGACGCAGATAACCATTGTGCGTATCGATTCGCCGTTCGCCCAAGGAGAGGGCTTCGTTCAGGCCGAACAGGTGGACCTTGACGCCAGCGCCTTCGACACCGACGCCGATGGTTTACACCGGGAACAGTTCGGCACCTGCGCCGTGCAATATCGGGTTCAGGCGACAGGTGCGCCTGTGCCCAATGGCTGTCCCGGCACTTCACTGAGCACCAGCGGGCCAAGCCTCGCTGTGGGCTGGAAAAAAGATCAATGGGCGCTCGACCTTGGCCATTCGCCGCAAGGTTTCGAAGTGGGCAACTGGCTTGGAGGTATCGCCTACAGCAGTGACTGGAGGTCCATTGGCTGGACGTTGACCGCCTCACGCCGGCCCATGAGCAACTCGGTCGTGTCATACGCCGGAGCCGTCGATCCCGTGTCCGGTACACGTTGGGGTGGCGTGACCAGCAACGGTGTGACCTTGAGCCTGAGCCATGATGAAGGTGGCGTTGATGGTGTGTGGGCCAGTCTCGGCAGCCATTGGCTACGCGGCAAAAACGTGGTCGACAATCAGCGCCTTTCGGCCATGACCGGCTACTACTACCGACTGGTGGACCGCGCCGACGAGCGCATGCGCACCGGTTTGACCCTCATGTATTGGGGTTACGACAAGGACTTGAGCGAGTACACCCTGGGTCAGGGCGGCTATTACAGTCCACAACGGTACTACTCGATCGGCATACCCTTCAGCTATGCGTGGCGTAATGCCAACTGGTCGGCTCAGCTGGACAGTTCGGTGGGCTGGTCTGTCTCGAAAACCGATGGAAGCGATTTGTATCCACTGGATGGTCCGGCGGGCAAGCTATTCAGCCAGGCCGCCGCCGCTGGATTGGAAATCGATCCAGACACGACCCTGACCAAGGACGGAAGCAGCAGCAGCGGCGCGAGTATCCGCCTGCAAGGTTTGGTCGAACGCCGCCTGACCAATCATATGGTCGTGGGCTCGGGGATCACCCTGCAACACAGCGAAGGCTACGCCCCAAGCCGCGCGATGCTGTATTTGCGTTACACCTTCGATGAATGGCAGGGCAACCTCCCGATGCCGATCGAACCCGTAACACCCTATGCGGATATGCGGTGACGATGTGAAATCTCGCTGCTGTGCACGGTGTTAGCTATGCTGCTGACAGCATGACGCGGCTCACTTTTGAGGGATGCTCGATGTTCTACGTGCAACGCAATACAGACGGCCGACTGCTGCGCGTGGAAGCCGAAGCCTACGCCGAATCCACGGAAACGCTGCCGGCCGACCACCCTGACCTCCAGGCCTGGTTCGCCAATGAAGTCATGGCCACCAGCCACAAACAACTGCTGCAAATCAAACAGCTCAAGCAACTGCGCCAGAGCGACCTGGAAATGATCCGGGTACTCGACGACTTGATCGCCGTGCTGATCAGCAAAGGCGTGATTCTCGTAACGGACCTGCCAGGGCCCGCGCAGACCAAACTCATGGACCGCTTCCAGGCGCGTGAGGCGTTGGGTGGGTTGAGTAATCTGGTTGAAGACGATGAGGCAGGGTTTATCTGACATCCGGGGATCGCAGCCTTCGTCAGCGACAGCTGTGAGAAGGCTGCAACCTTTGCGATTACCCTATTGCCAAGGCTTGGGTTCACCCACCAACCGTCCCTGAACGCCGTACACGCCCATCTCGCTAAGCACCGCCAACTCCCCTTGCGTCTCGACCCGCTCGGCAATCAACGGCAGATCAATGCTATGGGCCGCTCGCTGGACGGCTTCGATGAACAGGCGTTTGTCGCGCTCCTGATCAATCGCACGGATGTAGCTACCGTCGATCTTCAAGTAGGCCAACCCCAAGCGCGCCAGGTTGCCGATCATGCTGAAGCGTCCACCGAAATGCTGCAGACCCAAGGAGAACCCGAGCTCTCGCAAACGCCGGGTCAGCGCTTCGAGACTGGCTTGCTGTGGTAATTGCTCTTCGCCGATTTCCAGGGTCAAGCGCGACCCCAGATCGGAGTGCGAACGCAGCGTGGCGAAGAGCGCAGTCAACGCTTGCGGGTTTTCGAGGGTGGCCGACGACAGGTTCAGCGCCATTGATTCTTCGTGGGTGCTCATCTGGTCCAATACCAGCTCCAGCATCAGCCGGTCCAGTCGCGCCGCCCAGCCGAACCGCTCCAGCCACGGCAAGAAACGTCCGGCAGGGATGCTCTCGCCCTGGTAGTCGATCAGGCGGGAAAGCACTTTGTAGTGCAGTACCAGCTGCGTGTCCTGACTGGCCACCACGGGCTGGAAAAACAACTTGAATCGTCGTTGCTCCAAGGCCTGATCCAGCAGGTTGTGCCAGGCATGATGGTCGTCGCCGACATGGGTCGGGGCCCTGTGATCGAGGCAGACCCAGTTCGAATCGGTCTGGCCTTCGGCCTGCGCCAATGCCTGATCCGCCAGCCCGAGTACGGCTTGCGGGGCGTCGCCATGAATAAAGGGCGCCAGCCCGATCGCCGCTGCAGAGGGGACGTCAGTAGCACCGGTCGCGTACAGACTGGCCAAGGCCGTGTCGAGGTGCTGCGCCAGTTGCACTGCTTCTTCACGCACCAGGCCTGGGGCCAGAACGGCGAATTCGCCGCCACGAATCCGTGTGACCAGGTTGGTTGTTTCCGGATATCTGGCGCACTCGCGGGACAACTGCTGACCAACCGCCTGGAGCAACGCATCCGTGCGCTGGCCGCCCAGCCGCTGGTTCAACCCGGTGAGATCCTTGACCCGCAACAGCAGCAAGTAACCGGAGCTGGCTTGCTCGGGATTGCTCACCCGTGCATTCAGTTGCATCTCGAAGTAACGTCGGTTGGCCAAGCCGGTCAGGTTGTCCTGATAGGACTCGACCCGCAGCTTTTCACTGCGTTCGGCCTGCTCCTGAAACAGCGCCTTGAGCTTCTCGACCATCTGGTTCATGGCCTGCACCACGCGACGCAGTTCCGGCGTGCGCGGCAATTGCGGCAGGCTGAGAAACTCGCGGCGGGCAATGGCGTGGGACTGCCGGACCATGTAATCGAGGGGCTTCAATTGCCGACGCAGCAACAGCGCGCCCAGTATCGCGCTGACCACGCCACAGAACAGCAACCACCCCAAGCTGCCCAACGCGCTTTGCCACAACTTGGCCAGCGCGAACATCGGGTGACTGACCACCTCGACCCGTGCGGCCTGTACCCAACCGCGACTGACTATCGCATCGCCCCCGGCAGGCTCCAGGCCAATCAGTTTGACGAACCAGTCAGGCACCCGGGTATCGGCCGCAATGCCGCTGCGTTCGACCAGGGTCTTGTCGTTGGATAAATCGACCACACGGATGCTGGCGTAATAACCGCTGTCAAAGATCGAGCTGACCAGCAGTTCGGTCATCGCCGGGTCGTCGATATTGGGCGTCAGTGACAGCGCCAGCGCCGTCGCCGCATCCTGGGCGTGGGAACGCAGCTGGTTGACGTACTGGGAGCGCGAGCTTTCCAGGCTGACCATGAAGCTGCCGGTGAAGGCGACGACCAGGAACAGACAGATAGCGATCAAAAGCTGTTTGAACAAAGACATCTGTGGGCGTGCTCCTAGTTAGTCGTCTCGACCGGGAATCCTTCGGCCTGCATTTTTTTCAGCACATCCTGCCAACGGGACAACCGCTTGGTGTCCCCGACCTTCTGATTGCCCTTGGCCCCCGGTAACCACAACCCTTCTGCGTTGAAAGCGTAGACCGGCAGCAAATCCTTTCTCTGGCTGGCTGGCCTGATCGAGTCGACAAGGCTGTCGAGCACCAGCGGTTCGGCTTCCGGGCTTGAGTAGTAGGTCAGCACCATGTGCGCGCGATTCAGGCTCAGCGCCTTTACGTACGTGATGCGCAGCTTGTCACTGGAAACGCCAAGGTGGCGCAGACTGAAATATTTGGCGATTGCGTAGTCTTCGCAATCACCGGCGCCTTTCCACAGGGCCTCGACGGGTGTTTCCCAGTAATCGACCTGGTGCCACAGGTCAATGTCTTCGACGTAACGCAGTTGTTTGTTGAAAAAGCGGTTGATCACGTTGAGCTGTTCCAGCTCGCCAACTTGTTTCTGCGTAGCCAACATGTGCTGCCACGCATCTATGCGCTGCTGACCTTCGCCCAAAGATCCGTACAATGCCTGCGCCCGAGCGCTGATCAGGGAAAAGTCCCAATCGGCATGCACACCGCCCAGCAGCACACCGGCCAGCAGCAAGGCGCCGCACGAGCAGCGCAAGATCCGGGATATCGGAAAACGTACCGCCAAGGCGAGGCATCCAGGGTAGTCAGGTGGAATCGAGTGAAGGTGTAGGTTAGCTCGGGAAAAAATAATGGCACACTGAGATCACTGACGGCACGCTAAACTAAGGGAAAGACGCTCTTATGGGGCGTTTGACAAGCCGTCAGGCAGTCACTAGTGTCAATTGGATCCAAAACTTCAGTCAATCAGGGTGCGTAGTAGTGACACAAAAGCCCAACCCCCTCAGCAGTATCAAGGTCAACGGGCCGATTCCCGCGCACCTGGCGCGCTCGGTGATCGAAGAAACCTTGCGCTCGGCCATCCTGGACGGTCGCCTGCCGTGTGGCATCGCTCTGCGCCAGCAAGACCTGGCCGATCTCTTCGGGGTCAGCCGCATGCCGGTGCGTGAAGCGTTGCGCCAACTGGAAGCCCAGGCATTGCTCAACGTGATCGCCCATAAAGGCGCTGTGGTTGCCCCGCTCGTCCAGGGCGATGCCGCGGAAACCTACGCCCTAAGGATTTTACTGGAGTCCGAAGCACTACGTTTATCGGTGCCGTTGCTTGAGGCGGCGGATCTCGAACAGGCCGCGCGCTATATCGACGAGCTGGAGACGGAACAGGACTATACCGAAATCGGCCGGCTCAATCGCCTCTTCCATATGTCGCTCTACAGCAGGGCACCTAATCGCCGGTTACTGAAACTGGTAGAGGACGGACTGAACGAAGAAGAGCGTTTCCTGCGCTTCAACCTCGAAGCGATGGGCCTGGGCAAGTTGTCCCAGGAAGATCACCGGGCCTTGTGGCGGGCCGCCGACGCGCGGGATGTCGAAGGATCGGTGCAATTGCTGGTCAACCATCTCAATCGCGGGGTTGAGGTCATCACCCGGTACCTCGCCAGTCCAGAAGCCCAGAACAAAAAAACCTCGTAGCAAAGGCAACGGCAGGCCCAGAACGACAAAACCCCTGTCTGCGTTAGCAGACAGGGGTTTCGGAATTCAATCTTGACGATGACCTACTCTCACATGGGGAAACCCCACACTACCATCGGCGATGCATCGTTTCACTTCTGAGTTCGGGATGGGATCAGGTGGTTCCAACGCTCTATGGTCGTCAAGAAATTCTGTGTGCCAGTCCGTCATTACGACGTGCCAGCGAATTCTTGATGCTTCTACTAAAAGACAAAACCCCTACCTGCATGCGCAGATAGGGGTTTCGGAATTTAATCTTGACGATGACCTACTCTCACATGGGGAAACCCCACACTACCATCGGCGATGCATCGTTTCACTTCTGAGTTCGGG
>NZ_JAXDEO010000099.1:0-13678 GCF_035064975.1 Pseudomonas sp. YuFO20 | reverse complement strand
GGAAGTTCAGCAGGGCTTCGAGGCGGCCCTGGGAAATTTCCGGCTGGTACGGGGTGTAGGCGGTGTACCAGGCCGGGTTTTCCAGGAGGTTGCGCAGGATCGGCGACGGCGTGTGGGTGCCGTAGTAACCCTGGCCGATGAAAGTCTTGAACAGCTGGTTCTGGCCGGCGATGCCTTTGATCATCGCCAGGGCGTCGGCTTCGCTCAAACCGTCTTCCAGGCCGAGCACGCTGGTGCCCTTGATGCTGTCGGGAATGACGCTGGCGCTCAGGGCTTCGAGGGAGTCAAAACCGAGGGTGTTGAGCATGGCCTGCTCGTCACCGGCGCGGGGGCCGATGTGGCGGGCGATGAATTCGTTGGCAGTGCTGAGATTGATAGTCATGGCGGGTTCCTCAGGCTTCGGCTTGGGCTTTGATCAGGCGGTCGTAGGCGTCCTGATCCAGCAGTTGGCCGACAGCGGCAGCGTCAGCAGGCTGGAAGCGGAAGAACCAGCCTTCGCCCAGCGGGTCTTCGTTGACCAGCTCAGGGCTGGCGTCCAGCGCCGGGTTCACTTCCAGCACTTCTCCGTCCAGTGGCATGTACACGCCGCTGGCGGCTTTTACCGATTCCACGGTGGCGGCTTCTGCGCCTTTGTCGTAGGACTGCAGCTCCGGCAGTTGTACGAAAACCACGTCGCCCAGAGCGTTCTGCGCGAAAGCGGTGATGCCGACTGTGATGCTGCCGTCAGCTTCGGTGCGCAGCCATTCGTGATCTTCAGTAAAACGCAACTCGCTCATGGAAACTCCTAAAGGGGGCCAGACTCGTCTGGTGGACGCGATTGAAGGCTGGGGCAATGCCCTGATTTATGCAGGGTTAGTAAGCAAGAACACGGCCAATCTTGTTTTATTGTTATAAATCAATAACTTAGATTATTTTGTGGTACAACTAAATGCGTGGGGTGTAGCGAAATCGCTACAGCTGCGGCAGGAGAAAAAAGCTGAAGGTGATCAAAGCCTTGCGCAGGGCTGGTCGCAGAGGAGTGTAGCGATATCGTTCCGCTGTAGCGCTTTCAGTACAGGTGGAGGTCGCTTTTGGTGAGATTTCCCGGCCACATACAAAACCTGTGGGAGCCAGCCTGCTGGCGATATGGCCCTCACATTCAACATCACTGTTGTCTGTAAGACCGCTATCGCCAGCAGGCTGGCTCCCACATAGGTTTGTATTGGCAGGGAGAGCTATTTCAGGTCCGAGGATTACGGCTTATTGGGAATGCCATACTTGCGCAGTCGATGGGCGATGGCGGTATGCGAGGTTTGCAGCCGATTAGCCAGCTGCCGCGTCGAGGGATAGCTGACGTAAAGCTTTTCCAGCAGGGTCCTTTCGAACTCATCCATGGCCTGCTCCAGGCTGTCGACTTCGTGGTCGCTCTGGCGCGCCACCGAGGTGCCGGCGATGTCGAGGTCGCCAATGTCCACCAGGCTGCTTTCGCAAATGGCCGCGGCACGGAAGATCACGTTTTGCAGTTGCCGCACGTTGCCCGGCCAGCGGTTGCCGAGCAACGCCGGGTAAGTGCCCGGTGCCAGGCGGCAGACCGGGCGCTGGATCTGTGCACAGGCCTGCTGCATGAAATAACGGGCCAGCAGCAAAATGTCCTGGCCCCGTTCGCGCAGGGGCGGGACTTCGACATTGAGCACGTTGAGGCGGTAAAACAGGTCTTCGCGGAACGACCCTTCGCTGACCATTTTTTCCAGGTCGCGGTGCGTTGCGCTGAGAATCCGCACGTTGACCTTGACCTCCCGATCGCCGCCGACCCGACGGAAGCTGCCATCGTTGAGGAAACGCAGCAACTTGGCCTGCAAGTACGGTGACATCTCGCCGATCTCGTCAAGAAACACCGTGCCCTGGTTGGCCAGTTCCATCAGCCCCGGCTTGCCGCCCCGTTGCGCGCCGGTGAAGGCGCCGGGGGCGTAGCCGAACAGCTCGCTTTCGGCGAGGTTCTCCGGCAATGCCGCGCAATTCAAGGCCAGGAACGGTGAACTGTGCCGTGCACTGATAGCGTGGCAAGCCCGGGCCACCAGCTCCTTGCCGGTGCCGGTTTCGCCCTGGATCAACAGGGGCGCATCGAGGGCCGCCACCCGTTGCGCGCGCACCTTGAGCGTGCGAATCACTGGCGACTCGCCCAGCAGCGCATCGAAACCTTCGGCGTGATCGTGGTGCAATGCCGAGAGGCGTTCGCCGATGCGGTTCGGTTGATACAGGGTCAACAGGGCGCCAGCGTCAGTGATGGGCGTGGCGTCCAGCAACAACGTCTGGCCGTTGAGGGTGATTTCCCGCAACGGCAGGCGAAACCCGTGCTCAAGCAAGGCATCGAGCAGCGCCGGGTCGGCAAACAGCTCGGCGACACTTTCACCGGCCGGCTCGCGGCCGTACAGGGCAATCAACGCCGGGTTGGCCAGCAACACCTTGCCGGCACTGTCCAGCGCCAGCACCGGGTCGGTCATCGCCGCAAGCAGTGCATCGAGCTGCAAGTGCCGACGCTGTCCGGGAAGAATGTCGACCACGGTCATCGCCTGCACGCCACGCACGCTCAGCAGCGCATCGCGCAGTTCCTCGAGCACTTGCGGGCTCAGGGTCGGGGCGTCGATGTAGACGTTGGGAGGGACCATTTCCACCGCATCCAGATTGAGATTGCGTCCACCGAGCAGGGCCAGGACTTCCTGGGTGATGCCGACTCGATCGATGAAGCTGACGTGGATACGCATGGGGCGGTTTTGGGTTCTGGCGTGCGGAGGGTGGCAAGTATGCCTTGGAGCAGGGGGTAAGGTGAAATCCGGCGCAGGACTTCAGGTCAGCGATGATCCCTGTGGGAGCGGGCTCGCTCGCGAAAGCGGTCTGACATTCGACATTGATTGTGACTGACACACCGCCTTCGCGAGCAAGCCCGCTCCCACAAGGGTACGTGGGTTATTCGAAGTGCTCGGGGTTCACCGGGTCGCCGGATTTCATATTCAACTGCTCACGGATGTCTTCAAACATCAGATCGTAATGCTTGTGGACCGAGCCGATCTGGCTGTGTGATTTCGGAATTCCGTACTTCTCGGCAATTCTCGTCACGTCCCGCGCGAAGTTGTAGGCCTCCTCCTTGGGCAGGAAAAAGGTCTCTGTCATGTCCTTGCCCTGAAGGCTGCCATGCATGGTGAACTGGATGCCTTTTTCACCTTTGTCATTCTTGCTGACTTCATAGTCGAGGTGCACGTTGTAGCTGACATCGTCCGGTGTCAGCGCATGACGCTCAATGTGCAAGTGACCTGGCTCAAACTGTGCCATGGGCGTCTCTCCTTACGAGTAGGTAATACCAGGTGTTGCCGTGCTGATGCGTGTGCCGGCGGTGCCCTGGACGATCGCTTCGATATCCGCGAGTGAGCCGATCACCGCGACCTTTCCAGTATGGCGCGCGAATTCGCAGGCTGCCTGCACTTTCGGTCCCATGGAGCCGGCCGCGAAGCCGAGTTTTTCCATTTCGTCCGGGTGCGCCTGGGTGATGCTTTTCTGGGTCGGTTTGCCGAAGTCGACAAACGCGGCGTTTACGTCCGTGGCGATCACCAGCAGATCGGCCTCAAGCTGTTCGGCCAGCAGCGCCGAGCACAGGTCCTTGTCGATTACCGCTTCGACACCTTCAAGCTTGCCGGGTGCTTTGTACATGGTTGGAATGCCGCCACCGCCGGCGCAGATCACGATGCTGCCTTTTTCCAGCAGCCACTTGATCGGGCGGATTTCGAAGATACGCTTGGGTCTGGGGCTGGCGACCACACGGCGGTATTTGTCACCATCGGGGGCAATCGCCCAGCCTTTCTCGGCGGCAAGTTTTTCGGCTTCGTCCTTGCTGTAGACCGGGCCGATGGGTTTGGTCGGGTTCTGGAAGGCCGGGTCGTTGGCATCGACTTCGACCTGGGTCAGCAGGGTGGCGAAGGGCACTTCGAAGTCCAGCAGGTTGCCCAGTTCCTGTTCAATGATGTAGCCGATCATGCCTTCGGTTTCGGCGCCGAGCACGTCCAGCGGGTAAGGCGACACCGAGGTGTAGGCCGCCGCCTGCAGCGACAGCAGGCCGACTTGCGGGCCATTGCCGTGGGCGATGACCAGTTGGTTGCCGGCATGGATCTTGGCGATCTGCTCGGTGGCGATCCGGATATTGGCGCGCTGGTTGTCCGCGGTCATGGGTTCACCCCGGCGGAGCAGGGCGTTACCGCCCAGAGCAACGACGATACGCATGGTGCATGTCCTTCTAGAAGAGAAGTAAGCGGGCGACTCGGTCTGTCGATGGAACCCTGATCCCTGTGGGAGCGAGCCTGCTCGCGATGGGATCGCCGCGGTCGGTCAGATGCACCGCGGCGCTGCCATCGCCGGCAGGCCAGCTCCCACATTGACCCTGTTCCTTCAGTGGGAGCCGAGTGGGCCGTTAGAGATCCGCCAGGGTCGACACCAGAATCGCCTTGATCGTATGCATGCGATTCTCCGCTTGCTCGAAGGCGATGCAGGCCGGCGACTCGAACACGTCATCGGTCACTTCGATGCCGTTCTTCAGGTTCGGGTACTGCTCGGCAATCTGCTTGCCGATCTTGGTGTCGCTGTTGTGGAACGCCGGCAGGCAGTGCATGAACTTGGTGCGCGGGTTGCCGGTGGCTTTCATCAGTTCGGCATTCACCTGATACGGCAGCAGTTGCTGGATGCGCTCGGCCCAGGCTTCGACCGGCTCGCCCATGGACACCCAGACGTCGGTGTGGATGAAATCCACGCCCTTGACCGCCGCTTTCGGGTCTTCGGTGAGGGTGATGCGCGCACCGCTTTCTTCGCCGTACTTCTTGCAGCGGGCCACCAGGTCGTCCAGAGGCCACAGGGCTTTCGGCGCGCAGATGCGCACGTCCATGCCCAGCTTGGCGCCGATCAGCAGCAGCGAGTTGCCCATGTTGTTACGCGCATCGCCAAGGTAGGCGTAGCTGATCTCGTGGATCGGCTTGTCGGCGTGTTCACGCATGGTCAGCACGTCGGCGATCATTTGCGTCGGGTGATATTCGTCGGTCAGGCCGTTAAATACCGGAACGCCGGCAAACTTGGCCAGCTCCTCGACGATTTCCTGCTTGAAGCCACGGTACTCGATGGCGTCGTACATGCGCCCGAGCACACGGGCGGTGTCCTTCATGCTTTCCTTGTGGCCGATCTGCGAGGAGTTCGGGTCGATGTAGGTGACGTTGGCACCCTGGTCATAGGCCGCGACTTCGAACGCACAGCGGGTGCGGGTCGAGGTTTTTTCGAAGATCAGCGCGATGTTGTTGCCCTTGAGGTGTTGCTGTTCGGTGCCGGTGTACTTGGCGCGCTTGAGATCGCGGGACAGGTCGAGCAGATAGCGCAATTCGCGAGGCGTGTGGTGTTCCAGGCTCAGCAGATTGCGGTTATGAATATTGAACGCCATTTTGGATCTCCTAAGGTGTCGGGTATCCCGTTGGCCCGCACTGGGTCAGTGCGGGCCAAGGCTGATGGGTTAGTAGTCGATCGGATCGCGGATGATCGGGCAGGTCATGCAGTGACCGCCGCCGCGACCGCGACCGAGTTCGCCGGCGCTGATGGTGATGACCTCCACCCCGGCCTTGCGCAGCAGGGTGTTGGTGTAGGTGTTGCGGTCGTAGCCGATGACCACGCCGGGTTCCACGGCCACCACGTTGTTGCCGTCGTCCCATTGCTCGCGTTCGGCAGCGAAACTGTTGCCGCCGGTTTCGACGACGCGCAGGGCCTTGAGGTTGAGGGCCTGGGCCACGGTGTCGAGGAAGTTGGTTTCTTCGCGGCGGATGTCGATGCCACCCGGTTTGCTTTCATCAGGGCGCAGGGTGAAGGCGACGATCTGGTTCACCACTTCCGGGAAGATGGTCACCACATCGCGGTCGCAGAAACTGAACACGGTGTCCAGGTGCATCGCCGCGCGGGATTTCGGCAGGCCGGCGACAATCACTTTCTCGACGGCTTTGTTCTTGAACAGATTGACCGCCAGTTGGCCGATGGCCTGGCGCGATGAGCGTTCGCCCATGCCGATCAACACCACGCCGTTGCCGATCGGCATCACGTCGCCGCCTTCCAGGGTGGAGCTGCCGTGGTCCTTGTCCGGGTCGCCGTACCAGATTTCGAATTCGGCGTTGGTGAACTGCGGATGGAATTTATAGATGGCGGTGGTCAGCAGGGTTTCCTGGCGACGCGCCGGCCAGTACATCGGGTTGAGCGTGACGCCACCATAGATCCAGCAGGTGGTGTCGCGGGTGAATTGGGTGTTGGGCAGTGGCGGCAGGATGAAGCTGGAGTGGCCGAGGAATTCACGGAACATCTGGATGGTCTTGCCGCCGAAACTGTCCGGCAGGTCATCGGCAGAAACACCGCCAATCAGGAACTCGGCGATATGTCGCGGCTCCAGGCTGCGCAGCCACGAACCCGTTTCATTGATCAAGCCCAGGCCCACCGAATCGGCGGTGATCTTGCGCTCAAGAATCCAGTCCAGCGCTTCGGGGATGGCGACGATGTCGGTCAGCAGATTGTGCATTTCCAGCACATCGACACCGCGTTCGCGCATTTTGGTGACGAAATCGAAATGGTCGCGCTTGGCCTGGGCCACCCACAGCACGTCATCGAACAGCAGTTCGTCGCAGTTGTTCGGGGTCAGCCGCTGATGGGCCAGGCCGGGTGAGCAAACCATGACTTTGCGCAGTTTGCCGGCTTCGGAATGGACGCCGTACTTAACTTTTTCCGTGGTCATTTCAGTGAACCTCCAGATGGCAAGACAGTCGTGTTACAGGGTCAGGAAGCCGTCGTAGAGACCGTAGGCCGCCACCAGGGCGCCGACGACCACCATGGCGAAAATCAGCTTCTCGACATTGGTGAAAACCGGTTTCTTCAGTTCCAGCTTGGCCTTGGCGAACAGGATCACGCCGGGGGCATAGAGCAGGGCGGAGAGCAGCAGGTATTTGACGCCGCCGGCGTACAGCAGCCAGACCGCGTAGATCAGCGCCACGGCACCAATGATCAGGTCTTTCTGGCGCTCACCCGCCGCGCCTTCATAGGTTTCGCCGCGCACGGCCAACAGCAGGGCGTACGCCGCCGACCACAGGTACGGCACCAGGATCATCGAGGTGGCGAGGTAGATCAGCGACAGGTAGGTACTGGCGGAAAACAGCGTGATGACCAGGAAGATCTGCACCATGGCATTGGTCAGCCACAGGGCGTTGACCGGTACCTGGTTGGCGTTTTCCTTGCGCAGGAACGCCGGCATGGTGTGGTCCTTGGCGGCGGCGAACATGATCTCCGCGCACAGCAGCACCCAGGACAACAACGCACCGAGCAACGAGATGATCAGGCCGACGCTGATCAGCACCGCCCCCCACTGGCCCACCACGTGTTCCAGCACGGCGGCCATCGACGGGTTCTGCAGCTTGGCCAGTTCCGGCTGGGTCAGGATGCCCAGCGACAGCACGTTCACCAGCACCAGGATCAGCAGCACGGTGATAAAGCCGATCACCGTGGCCTTACCCACATCGCTGCGTTTTTCCGCGCGCGCCGAGAAAATGCTCGCGCCTTCGATGCCGATGAACACCCACACGGTGACCAGCATCATGTTGCGCACCTGGTTCATCACGCTGCCCAGGTCCGGATTCTTCATGCCCCAGATGTCGGCGGTGAAGATGTCCAGCTTGAAGGCGAAAATCGCGATCAACACAAACAGTATCAGCGGTACGATCTTGGCGACCGTGGTCACCAGGTTGATGAACGCCGCTTCCTTGATCCCCCGCAATACAAGCAAATGCACGGCCCACAGCAACACGGATGCGCCGATCACGGCGGCGACGGTATTGCCCTCGCCAAACACCGGGAAGAAGTAACCGAGGGTGCTGAACAGCAGCACGAAGTAACCGACGTTGCCCAGCCAGGCACTGATCCAGTAACCCCAGGCCGACGAGAAACCCATGTAATCGCCGAACCCGGCCTTGGCGTAGGCGTAGACCCCGCCGTCCAGGTCGGGTTTGCGGTTGGCTAGGGTCTGGAACACAAAGGCGAGGGTGAGCATGCCCACAGCGGTGATCGCCCAGCCAATCAGGATGGCGCCGACGTCGGCACTGGCCGCCATGTTCTGCGGCAGGGAAAAGATCCCGCCACCAATCATCGAACCGACGACCAATGCAACCAGTGCGCCGAGTTTCAGTTTTCCGGGAGCTTCAGACATTCCGTGACTCCATTGCAGGAGAAGTGAGACAGCAGACTAAGTCCGCCAGCCGAACGGTGGGCTGACTTAGATCAGTACAGGTCTACATTCCATTGTTAATAACTGAATGATTAGCTCGCACGAGGCAACTGCTTGTAATCCTCGTCCCAGAGGCCTCGTTGAATTTTTATTGAAACTTTTTCGCATTCCCTGCGACTTATGAAGCTAGTTCGTATTTTGCAATCCGCAAATTTTCGTCATGGGTTGTTAGAACTGAATTTCCTTACTAAAAAGTATTTATAAAGCGAAAAATTATATGGGACCCTTTTCGGTCATATGCCGCAGTTGTAGGGATGTTCGTTGGCGTTATCCAATAAACGTCATTACGCTTCATCCATTCAGTAAACGCAGGATATATGACGATTTCGCGGCGACTGCCGCCCCTGGGAAACGGAGACACAGGCATGTCGCAATCGACGCAAAAGCTACGCCTCAGCGCACTGATCGCGCTGGTGGTGGGGTCGATGATTGGCGGCGGGATCTTTTCCCTGCCGCAGAACATGGCGGCCAAGGCCGACGCCGGTGCGATATTGATCGGCTGGGGAATTACTGCTGTCGGCATGCTCACCCTGGCCTTCGTGTTCCAGACCCTGGCCAATCGCAAACCGGAACTGGATTCGGGGGTGTACGCCTACGCCAAGGCCGGTTTCGGCGACTACATGGGCTTCTCTTCGGCCTGGGGCTACTGGATCAGCGCCTGGCTGGGTAACGTCGGTTACTTCGTTTTGCTGTTCAGCACCGTGGGTTTTTTCTTTCCGGTGTTCGGCGAAGGCAACACCCCGGTCGCCATCGCCTGTGCCTCGGTGCTGCTGTGGACGGTGCACTTCGTGGTGATGCGCGGGATCAAGGAAGCAGCCTTCATTAACCTGCTGACGACCGTGGCGAAGATCGTGCCGCTGATCATGTTCATCGTGATCGCCGCCGTAGCTTTTCAAGCGGACGTCTTTACCCGCGACATCTGGGGACGCAGCAACCCGAGTTTCGGCGGCGTGATGGACCAGGTGCGCAACATGATGCTGGTCACAGTGTTCGTGTTCATCGGCATCGAGGGCGCCAGCGTCTACTCGGCGCGCGCCGAGAAACGTGCGGACGTGGGCCGGGCCACGGTCATCGGATTTCTCGGCGTGCTGGCGCTGCTGGTGCTGGTCAACGTGCTGTCGCTGGGCATCCTGAGCCAGCCGGAACTGGCCACCTTGCAGAACCCGTCGCTGGCCGCGGTGCTGGAGCATATCGTCGGCCCGTGGGGCGCGTTGCTGATCAGCATCGGCCTGGGGATTTCACTGTTGGGCGCATTGCTGTCCTGGGCGCTGCTGTGCGCCGAAATCCTCTTCGCCACGGCCAAGGACAAGACCATGCCGGCGTTCCTGACCAAGGAAAACGCCAATCACGTGCCGGTCAATGCGCTGTGGATGACCAACGTGATGATCCAGCTGTTCTTGCTGATCACCCTGTTCTCCGCCGGCACCTACACCAGCCTGATCTACCTCGCCTCGTCGATGATCCTGGTGCCCTACCTGTGGTCGGCGGCTTATGCGGTGCTGTTGAGCGGGCGCGGCGAAACCTACGAACACGCCTCCGCCGAACGGACCAAAGACCTGCTGATCGGCGGCGTCGCTCTGAGCTACGCGGTGTGGTTGCTCTACGCCGGTGGCTTGAAGTACCTGCTGCTCTCGGCGTTGCTCTATGCGCCGGGTGTGATCCTGTTCGCCAAGGCCAGGCATGAACAGGGCAAGCCTTTGTTCACCACCATCGAAAAGGGCATCTTTACCTGCGTCATCTGCGGTGCCGGGTTGGCGGCGTATGGGCTGTACAGCGGGGTGCTGCGGCTGTGAAGTTGCTGCTGGCGTTCGAGCCGCCTTATGACTGGCCGGCCATGCTGGGGTTTCTGTCGGCGCGGGCGATTGCCGGAATGGAACAGGTGGTCGACGGCACTTACTCGCGCAGCATCGGCTTGAACGGGGTTCACGGCACACTCTCGATCAAGCCTGCGACCGCAGACTCACTGGAACTGACCCTCGACTTTCCCGATGCGAGTGCCATACCCGAGATCGTCGCCCGGCTGCGGCGGATGTTTGATCTGGATGCTGACCTCATCACCATGCAACGGCACCTGGCGCTCGATCCACTGCTGGCACGCCTGATTGCACAGCATCCGGGGCTGCGCGTGCCGGGGACGTGGGATGGCCTGGAACTGGCGATTCGTGCGGTGTTGGGGCAGCAGATTACTGTGGGTGCGGCCATCAAGCTGGCTGGGAAACTGGTGGCGCAGTACGGCACGCCACTGACCTCGGCGCATGGCAGCTTGACCCATGTGTTCCCCGAGGCGGCGGTGTTGGCGGCGGCGGACCTTGCGACGTTGGGAATGCCGAAAAGCCGAGGCCGTACGCTGTCGGGCGTGGCTCAGGCGTTGCTTGATGATCCTTTATTGTTTGAGCCCGGTCGGGAGGGCGGAGTGAAGCGGGTGCTGGCGTTGTATGGGGTTGGTGACTGGACGGCGCAGTACATTGCCATGCGGCAGTTGCGGGAGATGGATGGATTGCCGAATGGGGATGTGGGGTTGATCAATGCGCTGGCGGCATTGGAGGGTGAGGCGGTGACGGCTCGGGATTTGTTGGCGCGGGCTGAAGGGTGGCGGCCGTATCGGGGGTATGCGGCGCAGTTGCTTTGGACTTCGCTGAGTCGTGCGGATTGAGTGAGCGGGTGTGCAGATATTTCACCTGTCTCCATTTTCGTCGGCTTCTTCTGTCTAGCTTGTGGGATCTTTCCTGATTTTCTAGACCATCTTGAATTACCTCTCTGTCCACGTACTTTGCGTTAAGCCGCTCATCCCGAGTCGGCTTTTCGATCGTTAACAGTGGTGCGCTTTCCGTGACTGGGGCGCTAGCAGAGAGGGAGATCAGCAATGGCCAAAGGACATTTCATTCGCCTGGGTGACGAAACCACTTGCGGCGGCAAGGTGTTGGAAGCCGACACACGCGTCATGATGTTTGGCATCGCCCATGCTCGTGAAGGCGACCGCGTTTCCTGCGGAAAAAACGATGAAACGTACAAGATCGTGGGAGGCGTCTCTTACATCAGGTCATGGCAGGATCGTGGCGGGCTCGCTGGACAGCTACAGCACCTGGCCGTGCAGGGCCAGGTTGATCCCGTCGGTTTTCACCGCCACTTATGAGTCGCGTAGCAGTGCTGCGCCCCAGACCACAAAGGCCGCAGCGCAACCGAACACACTCGCCGGCAATCCGGCAGCGCAACGGCCAGTTGCTTTCGCGTCTGCGTCGAGCGCGCCCAAGTCAGTGCCCCTGGCGTAATTTGGCGCAGGGGGATAATAACTCTTTGTGGGCTACCTTTTTTATTTGGTGGCATTGGTGAAGTTGTTGGTTAGTTGTAGTGATCATGGGGGCGATGCTCCGTCAGCCAAAACGCGTATAGATCGTTCCAACTTGCAGCATGCGCTGGAGTAGGGTCGTAGTTGGAATATATTTATTTAGGTGTTGGCCTGTTGTCAGGTTTTTTCGAATATTTGGGGGAGCACACATATGATATTTGGAAGCCATTATCGTTGGGTGATTTTAGTTGTAGCTACTTTTGCTCAAGCGTGTGCCTGCTTCTTCGTGCAAGGATTTGGATCGATTGCAGTGCAGGTTCAAGCTGAAATGGATATCAGTAACTTACAGCTAGGCTTGCTGGTGTCGGCGGCGCAGCTAATTCCACTTATTGGGCTCTTGATTGCTGGCGAGTTACTGGACAGATACAGCGAACGGTTTGTCGTCGGCATCGGGACCATAATCGTTGGAGCCGCATTGTGCGGAGCAGCGCTGGCAAATTCCTACATTGAGTTATTGGTGCTTCTGGCAATATTAGGTCTCGGGTACAGTGCGGCCCAGCCTGGGGGAAGTAAATCGGTAGCCAATTGGTTTGCAGGCAATCAGTTAGGATTCGCTATGGGAATCCGACAGGCCGGATTACCACTTGGCGGTGCAATGGCAGCATTATTGCTCCCATTTATTGCCACGCGCTATTCGATTCAGGCAGCCTTTTTAGCGGGCGGTATAGTCGCAGTATTTGGTGCTACTGTATTTATGCTGTTGTACAAGTCTCCTGTAAAAATACAATCTAACCCAAAAAAACAACTTGATATAAGGTCTGCAATTACATCTCGGCTACTGATGGCAACGGATCCCACCATGAGAAATATCATGCTGTCGGGGGCTAGTCTTACCGCTTCTCAGTATGCTATCTCAGTATTTCTAGTCTTGTATCTTCATACTTCACTTGGACTTGACGGTTTTGTTGCGACAACAATGTTCTTTGTAGTGCTTGGGGCAGGCATTGCAGGCAGGATTGTACTTGCAGCTTGGAGCGATCGCTGTAAAGCTGGCAGGTACTATCCAGTGTTGGTCTGTTTGGCTGCAGTCACTGTAGTACTCATACTGCTGCCAATTTTGAAAACCACAAATCTGGTTGTCGTGAGTATCTTCATGGCTGTAACAGGATTTTTCGCATACGGGTGGTACGGCCCTTGGGTAGCCTATATTGCCGTAACTGCTCCCGCTGACCGCAAAGGCTTTGCACTTGGAATGGCCATGACAGCTAATCAAATTTCCGTCGTATTGGTACCTCCAATTATTGGCCTGTCGAGAGACAGCTTAGGAACCTTTGCTTATGGTTGGGGGGCATTGGCAATAGCGTCTGCCATTGTGTTATTTACTACCAGCAAGAAGAAGAAGGAAGTACTGGTGGCTGGAAAATAGTTGTGCGCGACCGGGATAAAGACATAGTCCTGACTTTCGATCATTACAGTCGCTCTTGCGCTCTTATGGCTTGGTCAAGCACGACTGCTTACCGATACTGAGCTGGGGGTCCCCAGTGAAGCGGCGCGGGAAGAGATTGCTGACGCTGTTCGCCAGCCCTAGGAGATTGAATGGGCTGATGAGATCATGCGGCTGTAACCCGAAAGCCGTCCCCGGCCCAAATACTAAAACGCCCCGAAAAACTCGAGGCCAATCTCAAATCCCAGCCCCCCCCCCTGTGGGAGCCAGCCTGCTGGCGATAGCGCCAGCCGAGCCTACATCAATGCTGAATCGCTACCACCCTCGCAAGCCACGCACACCCAACAGGCCTTAGATGTTTATTTTTTGATTTTTTTACGAACCAAGCATGAATTCGTATTTGTCCTATCTCCATTTTCGTCGGCTTTTTCTGCATGGCTTGTGGGATCTTTCCTGATTTTCTAGACCATCTTGAGTTTCCTCTCTGTCCACGTACTTTGCGTTAAGCCACTCATCCCGAGTCGGCTTATCGATGGTTAACAGTGGTGCGCTTTCCATGACTGGGGCGCCAGCAGAGAGGGAGATCAGCAATGGCCAAAGGACATTTCATTCGCCTGGGTGACGAGACCACTTGCGG